>DXYB01000002.1 GCA_019416065.1 Acidaminococcus sp.
AGCCCCAGCCGCTCCCCCAGCCCCAACCAATGGAGAGGTAGTCTAGAAAACTGCGGCTGGCACGGCGCACGCCAACGGCGGCTAGGCCGTTATCTTGAAAATCGCCTATATAGGAATAGTTTTTTAGTTTGGCATAGCGCTTACCGGTTGTATCCATGAGCCAGACTTTATCCACAATGGCCACACCCTGATGAAAATCCCCCGGATTTTTCACACTGACACTGGGCAGCACGCTGCCATCTTTTCGGATATAGAACCACTGATTGCCATCTTTTACTGCCGCCAGGCCTTCACTGAATCCCCGTACTTCTTTATACTGCGGTGCAATCACCAGTTTTCCAGCTTTGTCCACAAAGCCCCATTTTCCGTCTATCTTTACAGCAGCGAGATCTTCTTGGAACGCCTGCACAGCATCATAGTCCCCAGGAAGTTTTTGCCCTTGAAGGGTATAGAAATTCCACTTTTTGGTCAGTCCGCCCACCATACCGTCATTCACAGCCGTCATTTTTTTTAGGACCGGTGCCAGGATTTCTTTTCCGTCCCGGTCATAGATACCGTATTTTCCATCTTTTTCTGCCAGGATCACCGGATCTTCTGCCGGATTGCCTCGCTGGATATTTTTATATTTCGTTTGTAAAAGAAGCCGGCCACTTTGGTCAATGACCCCCTCTTTACCGTCTTTTTCTACTACGGCTACATGCTCTGCTGCCAGGACTGGACTGGTCGTGAGTACACAAAGTCCGGTCAAAAGCATCCACATTTTCCACTGCATAGAAACACCTCCGTTTCTTCAGCCCTATTGTACCACAAAATATCTGGTTATTCTTCCAACATATGCCCAGTATCTTCTCCTCTGCGTCCCCCCCAGAAATAAACGCAGAGCAGCATCCATCTTTTTAACAAACAGTCTGTCCACTACTTTCTTGAGCTAAGGAGCATATTGGATTTCATAAAAAAAATATAGTTACACAAACTAGGGCCAACCCATTCTGAAATATATATTAATTTCAAGAAAGCATGGAGTAAATTCCGTATTTACAGTTATTTCATCATAAATATGGAATCTATTCCGTATTTATACCTATCTATAGTCTTTTTTCCTATTTCCTGCTCAGGATATGGTACAACAAGGCCGGCCTTTTTCTGTAAAATTATTTCGTTGCTTGTATAGTCAAGGATTTAAAGCACCGTAAAAATACGGCACGTTTTTAAGCGTACCGCATTCTTAATTTTATTCGATGATTAACAAAAGGTCTCCGGACTGGATCCGGGCGCCGCCCTGCACAAGGATGTCTTTGACCATGCCGTCCACAGGGGCTGTAAGGGTGGTCTCCATTTTCATGGCTTCTGTCACCATGAGAGGATCTCCTTTTTTCACCACACTGCCTTTATTCACCAGTACCCGTAGGATATTGCCGGAAAGTGTAGCCCCCACTTCTCCTGGCACCGTAGGATCTGCTTTGCGGGTAACTGTGGTTCCTTCGGACGCTTCGGCATCCTGGATTTTCAATTCCCGGGGCATGCCATTGATTTCAAACTGCACTTCCCGATACCCTTCCGGGTTCGCCCGCGTCACATAGTTCAGCCGGATTAATACCATTTTTCCGTCCATCTGCACCCGGATTTCTTCCCCGGGTTTCATGCCAAAGAAGAACGTAGGGGTATCCAGTATGGACAGGTCACCATATTGATGGTAGCGCTGCACAAATTCTTTGTACACCTTAGGATACAGGCAATAGCTGCTTTCCGCTTCTGGAGTGTGCCCCATACGTAAGGCATCCATTTCTTTGTGCATGGTTTCCACGTTAATTGGCGCAGGGGGTTCTGCAACATGGGGCGTTCTGCCACGCAGAATAATATTCTGTAGCTTTTCCGGGAAGCCTCCATACGGGGTTCCCAATTTGCCGTCGAAGAAATCCACCACACTCTGTGGGAAATCTAGCGTATCGCCCCGGGTGTAAATATCTTCTTCTGTTAATTGGTTTTGGACCATAAACAGTGTTAGATCACCCACCACTTTAGAAGACGGCGTCACTTTGATGATATCCCCCAGCATACGGTTCACCTGGGCATAGGTCCGGCAGATTTCCGGCCACTGGTCTCCCAAGCCCACCGCCTTTGCCTGTTGCCGCAAATTGGTGTACTGTCCACCGGGCATTTCGTGCTGGTAAACCGTGGTATTGGGGCTAGTCATCTTGCCATCCACGCCAGCATAATAGCTTCGTACCACCTGCCAATACCGGTCGATAGCTTCCAAGGCATCAATATCCAGCTGGGGCTGCCGGTCTGTATATTGCAATGCATAGTACAAACTGGTGAGAGAAGGCTGGCTGGTGCCACCAGATAGGGCACTGGTTGCCACATCCACAATATCTACCCCCGCCTGAATGGCGCGGACATAACTATACAATGTACAACCGCCGCCCTCATGGCTGTGAAGGTGGATAGGCAGATCCACCGCATCTTTCAAGGCGGACACCAGGGCATAGGCCGCTTCCGGTTTCAAAAGGCCCGCCATATCCTTGATGGCAATGATATTGGCTCCAGCTTTTTGCATTTCTTTTGCCAGATTGGTGTAATAGGCTAGCGAATACTTTTGCCGGCTAGGATCCAAAATATCTCCGGTATAGCAAATGGCTGTTTCTGCCACCTTTCCTAGCTTCCGCACTTCGTCAATGGATAACCGCATATGATCCAACTGATTTAAGCAGTCAAAGATCCGGAATACATCCACTCCGTTTTTTGCGGCCAGCTGCAGGAACTGCCGAATGACTTCCGGCGGATAATTGGTATACCCCACAGCGTTAGCGCCCCGTGTCAGCATTTGAAAGAGGATATTGGGTGCTGCCTGGCGCATTTTCCGAAGACGCTGCCAGGGGCTTTCATCCAGGAAGCGATAGGCTACATCAAAGGTGGCACCGCCCCAGTTTTCAAACGAAAAGAGTTGGGGCACTTTTACAGCAGCATAGTGCATCGACCCTAATAAATCCTTTGTCCGAATCCTGGTAGCCAAAAGGGACTGGTGCGCATCCCGGTAGGTAGTATCTGTCAGCAGCACTTGCTTTTGTTCCCGAATCCACTGGGAGAATTTTTCCGGCCCCAGTTCATCCAGAATCTGCTTTGTGCCTTTAGGACAGGTTTCCTTTCCGGCATCTAGCAGTACTGGCTTAGCAAAATCCGGTTTTTCTCCATGTCCGTTTTTCCGGTATCCATTGACCGTGACTTCTCCTATGTAGGACAATAGGCGAGTACCCCTGTCGTCCACGTCTTCCGGATCAATTAACAGTTCTGGATGGCGGTCAATATAATTCACATCACAGGCGCCTTTTTGAAAAGCTGCATCCTGTAGCATGTTCTTCAAAAAGTACATATTGGTTTTTACACCGCTAATGCGAAACTCATCCAGGCAGCGCAACATCCGGTGCATGGTATCCAAGGGCTGCATGGCATGGGCGGTCACTTTCACTAGCAGCGAATCATAATAGGGCGTTACGACAGCCCCTTGGTAGGCCGTTCCTGCATCCAGGCGGATACCCGGTCCACCGCCGCTGCGGTAGGCTACAATTTTTCCCGTATCGGGCATGAACTGATTCTGAGGATCTTCGGTAGTTATCCGGCACTGGATCGCCATCCCGTTACAGGGAATATCTTCTTGCCGCCCTACGTGAACTTCTGGATCTGTCAGTAAATAGCCTTCCGCAATGAGGATCTGGGTCTTAACAATGTCCACGTCCGTAATGGCTTCTGTCACTGTATGTTCCACCTGGACCCGGGGATTAACTTCTATAAAGTAAAAATGTTTTTCATCCGCATCCGCCAAAAATTCCACGGTGCCGGCGTTCAAGTATTGCACATTGTTCATTAGTTTCAGAGCTGCATTACAGATCGCTTCCCGCAGTGTTTGGGGCAGGGACCAGGCCGGTGCCATTTCAATCACCTTTTGATGCCGCCGCTGGATAGAACAATCCCGTTCGTGCAAGTGAATAACGTGTCCCTGGCTATCCCCTAAAATTTGTACCTCAATATGCTTAGGATTCATAATGCATTTTTCCACATACACAGCATCATCCCCAAAAGCCATCCGAGCTTCGCTGGTAGCCCGCTCATACGCTTCTTGCAAGTCTTCCATGCGATCCACATTGCGCATACCCCGGCCACCGCCGCCGTTTACGGCTTTGATCATAACAGGCAGGCCCACTTTTTCCGCAAAGGCTTTTACTTCTGCAAAATCCTTGACCGCGCCGTTAGTACCAGGGATCATAGGAATCCCTGCTTTTTCGGCCTGGATACGGGCATTCACCTTATCTCCGAACATTTCCAAATGTTCGACTCTAGGCCCGATAAAGATAATGCCTTCTTCTTCACACCGTTTGGCCAGCTGCGCATTTTCTGCCAAAAAACCATAGCCAGGATGGATGGCATCTACTTCGTGCTCTTTGCAAATACGAATGATGTCTTCAATATCCAGATAGGCATCCACCGGTTTCTTCCCTTGCCCTACCAGATAAGCCTCATCGGCCCGACTGCGGTGCAATGACAAAATATCTTCTTTGGAATACACAGCAACCGTGCGAATTCCAAGTTCCCGGCAAGCTCTAAAAATACGGATGGCAATTTCTCCCCGGTTGGGGACAAGAATTTTATGGATGGTTCTCATCATGGCCTCCCCCTATTCTAAATGCGAACAATTTAACTAAATTAAAGAAATTATTCGCTTTTGTGTTATTTAGTGTATCATATTTTTTAAATTGTGCAACACATTTCCCGATTTTTCTTCTTATTTTTCTTACAACTCAAAAAACTGTAAGGAGCCTTACAGAAATTAGTAGCGCGAACAAAGGAGACTGCTCCGCTTGTTCGCGCTGCTGTGCTTTTATTTCCGATTTGCCTTTTTACGTCCTAGATAAACGGCCTGTTTGGCTGTGATTAGATCAAACATGGCTTGGTTGTAGGGTGTAGCAATATGGTGCTTCTGACCATAGTAAAGCACATCCCCTGCAAAATAATTAATTTCTGTAGGCCGCTCCGCTTTGATATCTTGCAGCATAGAAGTTTCTTTGTCAGCCGGATATTTTTGCGTAAAGGCAATGAGATCTTCTATATCCTGATCCGTCAATGGAATTTGTTCCGCATTGGCAACTTCTTTGACTTCTTCCATCAGGCGGCGCATCACATCAAAAATCTCTGGAATTTCCTGGAATTCTCCGAAGTTGGCCCCGGTTAAGGCCGAAACCTGATTGACACCGATATTTAGCATCCACTTGCGGAATTGCATTGTACGAATATCTTTATAGTAATTGGAGTTTAAGTCTGCTGCTTTAAAGAAAGAAACAACGGCATTGGCTTTTTCATGGTCTTCCGGTTTTCCTTCTCCCACTTGAATCTCTCCGGTCGTAGTATACACGGTCTTATTGCCGCCTACAGGATGGGTGTCCGTCTTTACCATAATACCGCACAATACAGTATTGTTGGGGAATTCCTTTGTTAGGGTATTAAAGGCATACACTCCGTTTAAGATAGGAAGAATAATGGTATGGCTGTCGATAATTTGTTTCATATCTTCAATTGAGCTAGGGAGATGGAAATTTTTTACTGTGACAAGTAAAAGATCAAGTTTTTCTGGGCATTCCTGACGGCTTCCAATCACAAATGGATGAAACGCTCTGCCATTTACATGCAAGCCGTCTTCCACCAAGGGCTTTTTTAGTACAGGATTAGAACACATCAGATAAAAATCTGCCCCATATTTTTTCTCCAGCTTATCAGCAATCATAGAGCCTATAGCTCCTGCCCCGAACACCGCCACATTTTTGATTTCCATAACCATTTCCCCTTTCTTATTCCCGGAAGCTTATAACGCCGCGTAAATTGTATCCAGAAGAGACCCATCCCGATACAGGACCTTGGCCACACTTCTTCCCTTGTGTACTAGTTCTTCTGGGACTCCAGACTGTTCTTCTGCCATTTTTTTCAATTCTTCAATAGACGTAACTGGGAGCCTGGCCTGCTGCAGGCGTTCTCGTAATTCCTTGTTTTTAGGATTCACCGCAATGCCCCGTTGTGTCACCACCAGATCAATGGTACTACCGGGGGTGGAAATGCAGCGAACCCGGTCGCGGATTAATGGAATCCTTGCTCTGGTCAGTGGTGCAACAATAATGGAAAGCTTTGCCCCTGCTGCCACGTCACTATGACCACCGGCGCCCCCCATAATCACCCCTTGAGAATCTGTATGCACATTCACGTTGAAATCCGTGTCCACTTCTGTTGCGCCCAAAATCACGCAATCCAACTGGTTGCAGATGGCACTTTTAGCAGTGGGGGAAGCATATTGTTCTGCTGAAACCTCACGGTGCCGGGGATTAGAGCGGATGGACTCCACCGCCCTAAGATCAAAGCACTGCACATCCAGCAGACAGTCAAATAAGCCCGCTTCCAGCATATCCACCAGGTATCCAGTAATCCCGCCCATACAAAAGGAGCCGTGGATTTTTTTATGCTGCATAATTTCCTTTAGATAGGAAGCTGCGGCCAAAGAAGCACCGCCGGCACCCGTCTGGAAAGAGAAACCGTCTTTTAGAAGTCCGGAGGCTGCAATGCAATTTGCTGCATAGTTTGCAATCCGAAGGCCTGCGGGATCTTTTGTAATTTTTGTCGTCGAGGATACAATCCCGCTAGGATCTCCAATAGAATCTACTGAAACCACATAATCCACCTTTGTCTCCGGGATAGAAAAATCCCAAAGGGGATACGGGGCCAAATGATCCGTGACGGCAATGACTTTTTTTGCATAGGACGCATCCGGCATAGCATATCCCAGGGAACCACAAGTGCTAGGCCCATATTTTCCTGAAAGATTTCCCATAGGATCAGCAGTGGGGGCTGCGATGACAGCAATATCAATGGGGAGCTTCCCCGCTGCAATATCTGCTGGACGATGTCCGTGGGAACGGAAGATGGCTTCTTTCTTCAATTTCCCTGCTGAAATGGCCCGGCCCACATCGCCACCAATATAGTCTGCTTCTACACAAGTAATTGTTTCATCTGCAAAGGCTTCCAGCAACGGTGCATGGACCTGAAATAAGGAGCTTGCAGAAATGGTAAGATCCCGGATCCCCAATTCTCGTAAAGCAGCCACTGTCATATTGATCACATGGTCCCCGTTGCGCAAATGATGATGAAAAGAAAGCCTCATGCCGTCTTTAATGCCACATGCCAGGAGGGCATCTTTGATAGAATGTACCAGTTTATCCATCGTAGCTACCTCCATAAATTTCCGCAGCAGCTTCACAAACCTGCTGCGCCCGCGCCACAATCGGCGCATCAATCATCTTACCATGAAGAGAGACTACGCCCTTGCCTTCCTCTTTTGCACGCGCAATGCACGCCAACACATCCCGGGCATACTGGATTTCTTCTTGCGTAGGAGAAAAAACGGTATTCACCGTATCAACATGGCGTGGAGAAATAACGAGTTTCCCAGTAAATCCCAAGCTTCTGGCAAAGGTGGCATCCGTTTGCAGCCCTTCCAAATCTTCTACATCTGTAAAGGGGGTATCAAAGACGTCAATACCGGCAGCTCTAGCTGCGCAGATAAGCCGTTGCCGGGCATAAAGGATCTCTTTTCCTTCTTTAGTACGCCGGCATTGCAAATCTGCTGTCAAATCCTCTGCCCCTAGAGCAAACCCCATTACGCGCTCCGAGCTTGTAGCAATTTCAAACGCTTTTTCTACGCCCAGTGCCGTTTCCAAAAGCGGCATGAGCTTTATCGTATTAACAGGGAATCCCTGTGCTTTTTCAAGTGTCTCCATGTAAGCGCTGATTTCCCGGATCATAGCTCCACCGCTTACTTTGGTGGGCATAATAATATCGGGTTTTTCCGGTAGAACGGCCGCCAGGTCTTTTTGCCAATACGCGGTATCCGTGGCATTGATTCGTACCACAATCGTTGTGTGGCGCTGCGGCTGCGCTCTCAAATAATTCCGTACCAGAATCCGTGCGGAATCTTTTTGTGCCGGGGCTACGGCATCTTCCAAATCCAAGATCAGCGCATCCGCCCCCAACGTATCCCCGTTTACTAGCATATTTGGTGTATTTCCTGGTAAGAAAATCAGGGAACGAATCATGCGGCTTCCCCCTTTGCTCTCCGGATCGCCGTCTCAATACGAGCTGCAATAACGCAGTCCAAAGCTCCCCGGTCCTGGATTTTTAACTCTATGCCAGAAATTCCCATGTCTTTCACCGTATTTTCCGCTACTTTCCGGATCTGGCTGCCGTACTGCTGCAGCACGATGGATTGAATATCATATTGGACCCGCTCTTCTTCCAGCGGGAAAATGGTGACCATGCAATCACTGGATTCCAGTGTCCCTGCCATGGCTGCCCTAATTTGTTCCATGGTTATGCGCCTCCCTACGTTATTTTTGCGCCTCTACTTCCATGTAATGCTGCACCATATCTAGGATGGGCTGTTCACAGATTGGTTTTTGCTGAGCATAATACTTTTTATTTTCCACAAACATGTTATGGCCCTGGGTATCAATGGAAACAATGAGCGGCCCGAATTCGTGCACTTTCATAACCCAGATGGCTTCCGGCATCCCTAATTCCCGCCAGTACACCTGCTCAATTTTTTCCACGTGGGAAGCTGACAGTACCGCACATCCACCAGGGAATACACAATGAATAGCCCCATATTCCTTACAGCCTTCTGAAGTCAAGGGCCCCATGCCGCCTTTACCCACAATGACACGCACCCCGGTCTTAGCGATAAATTCCTTTTCATCCGCTTCCATACGGATGGAAGAAGTGGGGCCAATGGAAACCATAATATTTTCTTTGCCCTCTTTTACAATAGGGCCAGCGTGCATAATCGCCATGTCCTTGTAATCATACGGGCAGGGCATATTCTCCCGGACCACCCGGTGGTGCACATCATCCCGGCCTGTGGTCAGATAGCCGCTAAGATAAACAATATCGCCAATTCTCAAGTCTTTAATATCTTCATAAGAAATCGGTGTGGTAAGGACCTTTTTCATAATCACTGCTCTTCCTTTCTTTTAGGCAATTCAGGAATGCATATAGGCTTGCGCATCCTTATAGGTAGGAATTTCATAGCTCAAATCCTTGTGAAAGCGAATCACGCCTCTTCTATGGGCATAGCAGGCTACGTTGACGCCCACGGCGATATCTGCAGTATGACGGGCAGAGGATTCAATATGAACTTCCATGGCTACCGTATTGCCCCGCATGCCCTGAGCTCCGATGCCCATTTTATTCAAGCCCTCCTGCAGAGCTTTTTCCAAGGCCGCTGCTTTAGGATGGGGATGATGGGTTCCCAGCGGACGCAGGTAGGCTTTTTTAGAAAGTACCGCTGCATTTTCCATATTGGTTCCAAGCCCAACTCCTACGATCAGGGGTGGGCAAGCATTAAGTCCCAAGTCAGAGACTGTGTCAAACACGGCCTTCACAATGGAACCATACCCATCCGACGGCTTATACACCCGGGCATTGCCAGGAAGGCAGCAACCGCCACCAGCAAAGTACGTAATAATTTCCAAATCGTCCCGATCCGGTGCAATTTCCCAGTGAATCCAAGGAATCCGCTCTCCCGTATTGTCACCGGTATTGCGCTCTTCAAAATAGTTGACCGTATTCTGCCGCAGCGGGACGGAATACGTGGCCTTATGAACCGCTTCCCGCAACGCTTCTTCCACAATATCCAGATAGGGGAACTTGGCCCCCACGGTCATATAAAAATGCATCAGTCCAGTATCCTGGCAGCAAGGCCGATTCTGCTTTTTGGCCAGTTCTAGGTTGGTGAAATACGCATCGTACAGCGTTTTTTGCATTTCATCCGTTTCGCTTTCCCGGCACTCCTTTAATTTTTCCAGCACATCATCTGGCAGGTGTGTCGCCGCCAGCCCAATGAATTTTTCCATAATTTGCGTCATCGCAATCTTTGCTTCTTCATGCGTCATAGCAATCTCCCCCCTGCATTCCATTGTATGTTGTCAACTTGTCTTCTTTGCTTGTAATTATATAGGCCTCTTATCTATTAGTAAAATATTTAATATTGATATTTTAATAATAAAATTTTATGATTTTCTTCCCGTTAGGTTCCGATTTCGCTTATAATATAGACAGTAGAACCATTTGACAGAAAGGACCCATTCTTATGAAATTAATCCAGCTTCGTTACTTTATCACGGCTTGTCGTCTAAACAGCATTACCAAAGCGGCCGAAGCCCTGTTTGTCTCCCAGCCCGCCGTTACGGCCTCCATTCATGCACTAGAAAAGGAATTGGGCGTTTCCCTGCTGTATCGAAGTAAAAAAGCGGTCATGCCCACAGAGGCTGGAGAGTTGTTGCTGCGCCGCAGCCAGGATATTCTCCAGAACATGGATGATCTGACGGAAGAATTTGCTTCGTTGCGGCAAAAGCACACCAGTATCTCCGTGGGCATACCACCCATGATCGGCTACTTCTTATTTCCCAAAATTTTTTCCCAGTTTATCACCAAATATCCCCAAATCAAATTTGTGATCCAGGAAGCAGGGTCGGAAAACGCCAAACAGCTGGTGAAAGATGGAAAACTGGATCTGGCGCTGATTACCATGGGAGATGTAACACCCCCTGCTCTCACCAGCCAGATTATTGGCACCACAGAGCTTTTTTACTGCGTGGGACAACAGCATCCTCTGGCAGGCCGCAATCAGATTGCTTTTAAAGAAATTGGAAATGATCCCCTGATTCTATTCTCCAGTGGCTATTTTCACCGCCTGCTGCTGGAAAAACGGTTCGCAGAAAATCACTTGACTCCCAATATTCTTTTTCATTCTAATCAGCTGATGACCATCAAAGGCTTTGTCGCCAATAATTTAGCGGGCGCATTCCTGCTCCCGCAAGTCATCACGCCCGCTGATCCTATTGTAAAACTTTCCATCAATGATCCTATGTCCATCCACATTTGCGTAATCTGGCGAAAGGACTCGTTTCTTTCCAAAGAAGTGAGCCAGTTCATTGCCTTTACGCGTCGCTTGGTTTCAAACAAGCAGGTCCATAAACCCGGTAAAAGCCAAAAGGACAATGAGGAGTAACGCGCCTGCAGAAACAGCGAACAATTTGGCAAAAAGATAGGATTCTTTGTCTGCCGATATTCCGTTTTCTTCTGAGGAGGCTGCCAAGATCAGGGCTCCGCCGGTAGATGCCGGAGAAAGGCCTGCATAGGCAGCGCACACGCTGATCATGCTGATTAATACATCGGGACTGACCTGTCCTCCCATATTTTTAACCAGGCCGCTGACCATGGGAATCATGGTGGGGAAAACCACGCCCGTCGCTGAGGAAAACCAGGACATAATGCCCGCCATGGCACCAATGATGGCAGGGGCCGTCCGGGGCGTCATAATGGCACTGAGGCCGTTAACCAAAAGAGCAATCCCTCCAGCTTTCACTACCAGCTGCATTAAAATGCCCACCCCGGTGATCATTAAAAGCGTCCCCCAGGGAACCTTGGCTATGACCTTCTTTTCATTGGCTGTCCCCAGAAGGATCAATAAAGAACTAACGGAAAAACCGATTAATCCCACATTCCGCCGCCACCCTAGCACGGTAACGACTAAGACCGCAAATCCAATCAGTGTCAGGAGCTGCGGTTTGGTAAAGGCGGGAAGAACTAATTTTTCCTCTGTAAAACTGCTTTTTACCTTATACCCTTTAAACAGGATAAAGACGAAAAGGGATTCCAGAATACTGACCACCAAAGCGATTTTTAATAAAGGTAGTGAAAATTGATTGTATCCCTGAGGCAACGCATAGGAAGCGATAACGCTGCAGTCCGTGGTGATGGGGGTAAATCTACCAAAAAAGATTCCTATTTCCCCGATCACGCACATCATTATGGGATTGTAGCCGGTTGCCGTTCCAAAGGGGGCCGCAATGGCGCAGACAATACCAAGCGAAGGGATACTGCCCGGCCCAGCCCCGGAAATCACCGCACCAATCAGCCAGATCATAATGGGTGCCAGCCATTTTTTATGACCGATCAAGGCCGTGCATTTCTGCGCAAAAAGGCTCACGGAGCCATTGACTTCTGCAATGCTGCAAAGCAGGGTAATCCCCAGCAGCATGATAAATAAGTTTGAACTAAAACCCTTGATAATTTCCCCATCTTTTACGCCCAGGACTAGCCCGAATAGCACCGCCACAAAGATGGACAAAATGCCCAGATTGACTTTTTTCCAAAACCCGATGGCAATCACTGCGGCCAGTAGAAGTAAAGAAACACCTGCCAGACTCATCACGCTACTCCCCTTTCTGCTTGTTTATTTACTCGGTTCGGAAAGCTGGGCAAAAACTTCTGCTGCGGGAATCAAAGACGTTACCCCACAGGCGAAAAAGACTAGCCGCAACACATCGGCCACTTCTTCCAACGTCGCACCTGCTTTTATAGCTGCGGCACTGTGCGCCTTGATGGTTGTCGTGGCCCCTTGGGAAGCCCCCAATGCCAGCATGATAAGTTCTACTACTTTGCGAGGCAGCGTAAAGTCATCGTTGTATCCCAGGCGGTAGCCCGTCACAAAGGCCTTCATCAGCGCCGGGTTATTGGCCAGCCGCTCCTGAAAAGGTGCGATATTCCCCTGCCGCATGGCTTTCAGTTCTTCCATATAGGGTTTTACTTCAGCAAGGACCTTTTGATCGGTTTCTTTGAGTTCCATGGTATTTCATCCTTTCTTTACACAACCGCATATTTTTTCTTCAGAAATTCTCGGGCCGTTTCCCCAAAAAGAGCGTAGGTGATACAATCTTCCTCATTGTGGGCCAGTGACCCGATTTCTTGTCGGACTTTTTCCCAGCCTGGTTCCAGTAAATCAGCAGGACGACAAGTGATCCGTTGTTTGTTTTTGCCAATTTTCTGATATAATTCCGGAGCAATAGGTCCCGGTACTTTGCCATACAACCCCTGGATATAGTTCATGGTTTCTTTGGGCATCATCTGATACCGTTTTTGCATCAATACATTAAGTGTAGCCTGCGCGCCTACAATTTGCGAAAAAGGGGTTGCCAGGGGAGGATACCCCAAGTCTTTCCGCACCTTAATTGCCTCCTGAAGCACCGCTTCCAGGCGATCGGCCATCCCCATTTGTTTCAGCTGGTTTTCCAGATTAGACAGCATGCCGCCAGGAATCTGGTGGCGCAATACCCCTATATCCACACCAGTAAACTGGCTGCGATAGGCTTGGTATTTAGGCTGCAGCGTTTGAAAATACGCACTGATTTCCGCCAAAAGGGATAAGTCCATTTGAGGAGCACGGGAGGAGCCCTGTAGGGCTACCAGCATACTTTCCGCCGCCGGATGACTGATACCCATTGCCATAGAGGCTACATCCACATCCAATACATCCACCCCAGCTTTTACCGCTTCCCAGTAGGCCAAATCGGCCATGCCGCCGGTGCAATGGCACTGCAGGTGCACAGGAACGTGCACTGCTTTTTTGACAGCAGCAATCAGCTGATATGCAGCCACCGGGTCCATAATGCCGGCCGTATCCTCTATATGAATTGCCTCCGCTCCCATGCTTTCATAAGTGCGGGCGATTTCTACATAGGCATCCAGATTATGAACAGGACTTTTGGTATAAATAATATTGGCTTCAATGCGTTTCCCGGCTTTTTTCACAGCTTTAAAAACCGTTTCGCAGTTGCGGGTATCATTGAGCCCGTCAAAAGTCAGGAAAATATCAATACCCGCGTTGGCAGCAGCTGCAATAAAATGTTCCACCACATCATCCGGATACTGAAGATAGCCCACCAAATTCTGTCCCCGCAAAAACATGCGCAGCGGGGTACGGGTGACGATCTTTTTGATGGCGCGAATTCGTTCCCAAGGATCTTCTTGCAAGAAACGAATACAGGTATCAAACGTAGCGCCGCCCCACATTTCTATGGAATCATAGCCTGCCGCATCCATTTCCTCCAGAATGGGAAACATATCCGCCGTACGCATACGCGTCGCAATGAGGGACTGTTGTCCGTCCCGCAGTTCTACGCTGGCAAATTTGACAGGAGTACAATCTGTCCGTACCATGCAGCCTCACTATCCTTCCTGCTGTGCTTGCAGCTGTTTTCGGATCATCGGTTTTATGCCTCCATTGGCAAGAATATTCCAGATATATTCGGAAAACGGTACGGCTTGGAGACTTTTGCCAGTGGTTTCGTTGCGGATTTCCCCGCTTGCTAGATCCACGGATGCCTGCTCTCCTTCCTGAAAGAGGGCATGGACGCCTTTGCAAATAATCACGGGCAGTCCCAGATTAATGGCATTGCGGTAAAAAATACGGCCGAAAGATTCTGCAATCACGGCGCTCACGCCAATACCTTTTAAGGTGATGGCCGCATGTTCCCGAGAGGATCCGCAACCAAAGTTTGTATCCGCAATCAGCAGGCTGCCAGGCACAAAGTTTTTGGCAAAGTTCGGATCATACCCCGCCAGCGCGTATTTGGCCACATCCTCCGGATCCGTATATTGCACATAGATACCAGGATAAATCTGATCCGTGTCAATATTTTTTCCCAGCACATACGTTTTGCCAGTGATGATCTTATCCATTTTGTACCCTTTCTCCGTCCTCAAGGTCCGGGGCTGTAATTTTCCCTAACAAAGCACTTTTGGCCACCGCTAATGGGGAAGCTAAATAAATCTTTCCGGAAACAGCGCCCATCCGTCCCGGGAAATTGCGGTTGGTAGAGCTGATGCACACTTCTCCGTCTCCCAGCATTCCCTGGTGAATACCGCAGCAGGCTCCGCAGCCTGCCGGCACCAGTGTGGCACCGGCTTCCATAAGATCTTGGATGTAGCCCTTCGCAAGGCACTCTGTCAGCACTTCTTTGGAGGCAGGGGCCAGAATCATCCGGACGCACGCATGGATTTTCTTTCCTTTCAGCAGTTTGGCCGCCCTGGCAATATCTTCCACACGTCCTCCCGTGCAAGATCCCAGATAGGCCTGCTGGATTTTCACGTCCTGGATCTGGGACAGCGGGACCACATTATCCACACTGCTGGGTGCCGCGGCCTGGGGTTCTATCTGCCCCACATCAAATGTCAGGTCCTGCGCATAATGAAAATCCGGATCCGTATGATAAATGGTATAGGGTTTTGTGGCATGCTTTTGCAGGTAGGCTTCCGTAATATCATCGGGCTGAATATAGCAGCATTTAGCTCCCATTTCGGTAGTCATGTTGCATAGGCACATTCTCTCAGAAATACTCAGGGCATGCACCGCAGGCCCCGCAAATTCCACGCCCTTATACACCGCATAATCCGCTTTAAGCTTGCCGATGATGTACAGGATAATATCTTTTGCAAACACATTGGCCGGCAATTGCCCTGTCAGATTGATACGGATGATTTCCGGCACCATGAACCACAACTTGCCAGTAATCATAGCGGTCGCCAAATCAGTAGCGCCCACCCCTGTACTAAAGGCACCAAAAGCCCCATGGGTTGGCGTGTGGGAATCGGTTACAATAATAATCTCTCCCGGTCTGGAAAAGCCTTTTTCTGCTAAAACCTGATGGCACACACCCCGGTCCACTTCCATTAAATGAACAATTCCCTGCTCCTGGCAAAAAGCCCGAAATTGTTGGTGATTATTGGCCTGCATAGTTGTAGCGCAAGGCGCATAATGGTCAAAAAACATGACAATGCGATCCGGGTCATAAACCTTTTTCCCGCCCATTTCATAAAAAGAGCGTACCGTTTGCAGATACACATCATTGATTCCGGCCACATCCACTTGACAATTGACAATCTGTCCGGTGGAAACCGTGGAAACGCCTGCTTTTTCCGCTAAAATTTTTTCAAGAGCATGCATGATGACTCCCCCTCTGGTGCAAGTTCCGTTTGTCTGTTCCTTCTTTACTTGTGATTATATAAGGTACTGATTTATTAGTAAAATATTTAATATTGATATTTTGATAAATTAAATTTATGCTATAACTAAAAAAGATCCCCCCTGCACAAAAACGTGCAGGGGGGATTTCTCGTTTTTTACGTATCCAGGGAGGCAAAAGCCTGTTTTAGATCGTCAATAATGTCATCAATATGTTCCGTACCGATAGAAAGACGAATGGTAGAAGGGGTAATCCCAGAAGCCAGCAGTTCTTCTTCGTTCATCTGGGAATGGGTGGTCGATGCTGGATGAATCACCAGGCTCTTCACATCCGCTACATTGGCCAAAAGGGAAAAGATCTGCAGATGATCAATAAATTTCTGGGCTGCTGCCGCACCGCCTTTGATTTCAAAAGTAAAAATGGAAATTCCGCCATGGGGGAAATATTTAGTATACAAAGCGTGATCGGGATGGTTAGATAAAGCTGGGTGGTTGACCTTTGCTACGTGAGGATCCTTCGTCAAAAAGTCCACCACTTGCAGGGCATTTTGTACGTGGCGTTCTACCCGCAAGGATAAAGTTTCCAGACCCTGAAGTAGCAAAAATGCATTGAGGGGAGCTAAGGTTGCCCCCGTATCCCGCAACAACAGTGCCCGCAGGTAAACGGCAAATGCAGCAGGCCCTACATCTTTCGCAAATGACAAGCCATGATAGCTGGCATTGGGCTCTACCAACCAGGGGAAGCGCCCGGATGCTCCCCAATCAAACTTACCACTATCCACCACGACGCCGCCCAAGGTGGTGCCATGGCCGCCAATAAATTTCGTAGCAGAATGAATAACCACATCGGCACCATATTCAAAGGGACGAAGCAAGTACGGCGTAGCAAAAGTAGAATCTACCAGCAAAGGGATTTTATGGGCGTGAGCTACCTTGGCTACCGCTTCAATATCAATGAGATTAGCATTAGGATTACCCACAGACTCGATATAGATAACCTGGGTATTATCCTGCACCGCGTCTTCAAATGCCTGGGGTCCTTTTTCCGGATCTACAAAGGTCGTGGTCACACCAAAATCCGGCAACGTATGTTCAAAAAAATTATACGTACCGCCATAAATCGTAGTAGCAGCTACAATATGTTGTCCCGCATGGACAAGTCCCTGCACTGCCGCTGTTACCGCAGCCGCGCCACTGGCAAATGCCAAAGCCGCTACACCGCCTTCCAGGGCGGCCATCCGTTTTTCAAAAACGTCTTCCGTCGGATTGGTCAAACGTCCGTAAATATTGCCCGCATCTTTTAAGCCAAACCGATCTGCTGCGTGTTGGCTGTTGCGGAACACGTAGCTGGTAGTTTGGTAAATGGGAACCGCCCGGGCGTCCGTAGCAGGATCCGGTGATTCCTGTCCTACATGCAATTGTAACGTTTCAAAATGATATTTTTTAGCCTCTCCCATACTTATGGCCTCCTCATACGTTTTTTATCCCGTTCCTAATTCCTTGTATTTTAGTATGGTTTACATTATAAGAAAGGATAGGTGGCTTGTCAACATTTTTTGTACAATATTTTTATTCTTCAACTAAAGCAGACACCTTCTTACACATTTTTAGTACGCAAAAAGGAGACAGCCTCTCTTACAGCCATCTCCTTGGACAATCTGGATCGTATTTAGTTAATCTGGCAGCCCTAGCAACCAGGCAATGGGCACGGTGAGCAAAATGGACAGTACCACCCGCTCAAACCAGATAACGATAATATCCCGCATTTTTAATGGGATATCCGTCCCCATAACACAGGGAATACTGGCAGAGAAAAATAGAATTTCAGAAATGCTGACTACAGCAATCACAAATTTCAGCAGCATGGTACCGGAACTTTTGATCAAGATAGAGGGTAAAAACATTTCTGGCAGGCACAAAGCTGCTGCCTTGCCTCCCAGTACAGCCTGGGATACTCCAAACACTTTAAAGAAAGGATAGAACAGGTACCCAAAGTAATCAAATAGCGGCGTAAATTCTGCCAACCAAAGGCCCAAAAGGCCCACAGAAGTAATGGACGGAATGACGCTAAAGGCCATTTTAAGCCCTGCCCAAAGATTTTCTCCGCAAAGTTGCAATACCGGAGGCTGGGACGCAGCAGTTTTCAGGCCTTTTTTCCAGGCCCGTTGCAGCCGGTTGCCAGTTTCCACAGGTTCTGCTGCCGCTTTGCCGCCGTAATACGTATCAGGAATGCTTTTAAGCGGCCACAGGCGGGCGGTAATGGCCGTGACAATAAAAGTAACTACCATGGCCACAAAGAAATAGGTAGACCAGAGTCCCATTAACCCCAGCGTACGGGCTACTACCAAAAGGAATGTAACAGATACCGTAGAAAACCCGGTAGCGATAATGGCTGCTTCCCGTGCGGTGTAGCGGTTTTCCCGGTACACGCCGTTGGTAATAATGAGGGCAATGGAATAGCTGCCCACAAAGGAAGCCACGGCATCAATAGCCGAGCGTCCTGGTGTTTTAAAGACCGGCCGCATAAAACCATCCACCAGTACCCCAATAAATTCCATCAGGCCATAGCTGGCCAAAAACGCAAGAAAGGCAGAACCAATAGGAATGACAAGGCCAACGGGAATGGCCAGCTTATTAAATAAGAAGGGCCCGATATCTCCCCGCCATAACCATACGTTACTTTTCCACAATCCAAAATACATGATGGTTCCGATGATAGCTCCGCCGATTTTAGCAAAGGACATGAACACATCAATGGGACTTTTCTTCCAGGTTTTTAGGTAAAAAGGCCGTACTGCTCCGATATACATCACCGCCAGAATGAAAATCTGTACCAGCGGCATGCAATATTTTTGCAAAGAGGTAACGATCACATCCACCGGGACACTTTTCAGGCTAGGACTGATCCACTCCGTGTCAAAGAAAAACATAAAGACACCGAACAGACTAAATCCCAGAAACTTCTCCAATGCGCCGCTTGCGACTGTTTGCTGCTGTTCCACTTGCATCCACCCACCTTTTCCTTTATTGTCATCAGTATACACTAGTAGAAGTCTTAAAGGAAAGATTTCCCAGTACACTGCAAACGGACATCCTTTTTCGTTACAATAGATACATAACTTGTTTCCCATACATTTCCATCTTTAGTTTCCTTGTACAAAGAATCAACTATACAGCATATAGCTCCGCAATAGTCTTTTCATTTTCTATAATTATGATAAAATGTAAAGTAGCACTTTACATTTTGTTTCCCTATGACTTTAGAAAGGTATAGCAGGGTATAAGAAACTATGACTCTCCGGTACCGCAGGCGCCGGGGATTTTTTATGAGGATGGTGGATGATGGCACGGACAATGACACGGGATATGACGGTGGGCAGTATTCCCAAGCAACTATTGGGGTTTGCCCTGCCGCTAATGGTAGGAAATATTTTCCAGATGCTGTACAATACGGTGGATTCCATCGTGGTGGGCAATTTTGTAGGGACCCAAGCTCTGGCCGCCGTGAGTGCCACCACTATGCTGACCAATATGGCTGTTTTTTTCTTTAATGGATTTTCCATCGGGGCCAGCGTCATCATTGGCCAGTTCTTTGGCGGAAAAAAGTACGATCGGCTCCACGCCGCAGTGGAAACCACCATGACGGCCACGCTGATCCTCTGCGTCTTATTTACCGTAGGGTTTCTAGCCACCACCCAGTACATGCTAGAATTTATGGACACCCCGGCGGACGTATTTAAAGAAGCCGACGTGTACCTGAAAATCTATTTTGAAGGGGTAGCAGGACTACTGCTCTATAATATCGGTAGCGGGATTCTGCGGGCCGTGGGCGACACCAAGCGGCCTTTGTATTTTCTCATCCTCACCAGTATTTTAAATATTTTCCTGGATCTTTTGTTTGTGGTCACGTTCCACATGGGTATCGCCGGGGCCGCCTACGCCACCATCCTGTCCCAGTTTATTTCTGCGGGCGCCACGGTCTTTGTCCTCATGAAAACAAAAGACGTGTACTATTTCAACCTGAAAGACATGTGCCTGGATAAGGAAGTCCTCCAAGGGATTTTCCGGATCGGGATGCCCACCGCTTTTCAGAGCGTTATTACCTCTTTATCCAACGTATTTGTCCAGGCCTATATCAATTTCTTTGGAGCCGCTGTCATGGCGGGTTGGGGCTGCTACAATAAGATTGACCAGTTCGTGCTTTTGATCATGCAGTCCATGGCCATGGCGGCCACCACCTTTGTAGCCCAGAATATCGGAGCCCGGCAGGAAAAGCGGGCCAATAAGGGCATGGTCCAGGCCATTCTCATTACCCTATTCATCAATGCCTGCGTCTCTGCGGTACTTGCCATTTACTCCAACGACGCCATGCGGTTATTCTCTGGGGATGAAGCCGTCATCCACTGGGGAACCATCTTTATCCGGCAGAACATTTTCTTCCTGCTGTTTAACTGCGTAAATCACGTACTGGCCGGTTCGTTGCGAGGCCGGGGTGATTCTGTAGGGCCTATGCTGATCATGCTGGTGGCTTTTGTGGCCATTCGCCAGACCTATCTATTTTTCATGACCCGCTTTATCGCCAACACGCCGCAAAGTGTAGGCTTTGGCTACCCCTTGGGATGGGCCAGCTGCTGTATTTTGGAAATTCTCTATTTTCACTTGCACTGGAAACATCGGAGCGCCATCCCGGAAGCCTAAGGCAGAAAAAGAAATTTCTTTGCTGCGTTGTTCCGCGGACTAACTATGTTTGTCGAAGTGTGTTATAATAATATACACTTTAAGACGAGGTGCATTATGAGTACGTATCGTGTAGGATTAGACATCGGTTCCACCACCTGCAAAATCGTGGTTTTAGATGCTGCGCAGCAGGTGGTCTTTACCCGTTATAAACGCCACCAGGCCAACGTGCCCAAAGTGCTGCAACAAGCCCTGCAAGAGCTGCGCAGCCAAATCGGCGATGCCAGTTTGCAGCTAAAGATCACAGGTTCCGTGGGAATGGGGGTCGCCGAAAAATTTGACCTGTCGTTTGAGCAGGAAGTGATTGCAGCCACCAAATACGTGAAGGCCCAATACCCGGACGTAGCCACTTTGATTGATATCGGCGGAGAAGACGCTAAGATCGTCTATATCAAAAAAGACGGCAGCTGCGATCTGCGGATGAACGGCAACTGTGCTGGCGGCACAGGGGCTTTTCTGGACCAGATGGCGGTGCTTTTGGGCGTTTCCATTGAAGAATTAGACGGGTTGGCTCAAAAAGCCAAGCATATCCATGCCATTGCTTCCCGCTGTGGCGTATTTGCCAAAACGGACGTACAAAACCTGCTGGCCAAAAACGTTAGCCGGGAAGATATTGCCCTGTCTATTTTTCATGCCGTCGCGGTTCAGGTGATTGCCACCTTGAGCCACGGCTGCACCATCGAGCCCAAGATTCTTTTCTGCGGCGGCCCTCTCACCTTCATGCCGGTATTGCGCAAAGCGTTGATGGATGCCCTGCAGATTCCCTATGTGAATTTTATCGTACCGGATAACGCCAACCTGATCCCTGCCTATGGCACGGCCCTCAGTGCGGAAAATGCGCCGGAGATCAGTTTTGATGCATTGCTGGAAAAACTAGCCAAAACACCGAAAGCAGCCATCCGGACCGGCGGCGCCTTGCCCCCGATTTTCCGGGACGAAGCGGACTACGCCGCCTGGAAAAAGCAAAAGGAAGCGGATTATATCCAGCTGGCCCCTTTGACGCCGGAAACAACGGATGTCTATGTGGGTATTGATTCCGGGTCAACCACCACAAAACTCGTAGTCACAAATCCGCAGGACGAAATTCTTTTTACCTATTACCTGCCTAATAACGGTAACCCTATTGGGGCCGTACAAACGGCCTTTGAAGCGTTTTATGCTAAGTGCCTGGAAAATGGCGCCAATCCCCGAATCCTGGGCAGCTGCTCCACCGGTTATGGCGAAGATCTCATTAAGGCCGCGTTTGCCTTAAAAACCGGGATTATTGAAACCATTGCCCATTACCTGGCAGCCCGGAAGATCAATAAAGACATTTCCTTTATCCTGGATATCGGCGGCCAGGACATGAAAGCCATTTTCGTAGATCATGGAATTTTAAACCGGATGGAACTTAACGAATCCTGTTCCTCTGGCTGCGGGACGTTCCTGGAAACCTTTGCCAAGGGACTGAATTATTCCGTCAGCGAATTTGCCAAACTGGCCTGTGAAGCCAAGGAACCTTGCGACTTAGGCACCCGCTGCACCGTCTTCATGAATTCAAAGGTCAAGCAGAGCCTGCGGGAAGGGGTCACCATCGGGGATATTTCCGCCGGTCTTGCCTATTCCGTCATTAAAAATTGCCTGTACAAGGTGTTAAAGCTCCAAAACACCGAAGAACTGGGCACGGATATTGTGCTCCAGGGCGGCACTATGAAAAATGATGCCGTGGTCCGGGCTTTTGAACTTTTGACCCACACCACGGTGCACCGGAGCAATATTCCGGAAATCATGGGCGCCTATGGCTGCTGCCTGTATGCGCGGCAAAAAGCAGACGGTTTTGCTACACTGGACGATATGATCCACGTGGCCCAGTACACCACCAAGCCCCTCCAGTGCCATGGCTGCGAAAATAATTGCCTCATCAAAAAATATGCCTTTGGCAATGGCAGTACCTATTACTCCGGCAACAAATGCGAAAAGTACTTCAGCAACCGGGGTGAAGGCCATAAGCCGGGGGAAAACATTTATGACTATAAATACCAGCTGCTCTTTGATCGGCCGGTAAAAGAAGACGCGGAGCGGGTTATCGGGCTTCCACGGGTACTCAATATGTATGAGGATTATCCGTTCTGGCATGCCCTCTTTACCACTTGTGGTCTCAAGGTCCAGCTGTCCGATCCGTCCAATATGAAGGATTATGTCAGCGGCATCCGGGAAGTCATGAGCGATAACATTTGCTTCCCCGCTAAATTGGTGCACGGCCACATTCACAACCTGATACACAAACGGGTCAACCGGATTTTCATGCCGTATGTGATTTACGAACGCCAGGAAGACAAGCGGCAGCTCAATAGCTACAACTGCCCCGTGGTATCCGGATATTCCGACGTCATTAAAAGCACGCTGGAAAGCGAGATTCCTATTGATACGCCGGTAATCAATTTCCAGGATGAAAAACTGCTGAAAGGCCAGATCCGGAAATATTTAAACTACATCGGGTTTGACCGGTTTATGGCGGACAAAGCCCTGAAAGCAGCCTTTGCGGCCCAGGAAGACTATGCCCGTGCCATCAAGGCAAAAAACGAAGAAATTTTGCAAAAGAGCCGGGACGCACACCAACTGACCATTCTTCTGGCTGGCCGTCCCTACCATACGGATCCGCTTATCCAGCACAAACTCAGCGAATCCATTGCCGAGATGGGCATCAACGTAATCAACGAAGACCTGGTGCGGGATGACAGCCAGATCACCATTGACGATTCTTATTTAGTCCGGCAGTGGGCGTATATCAACCGGATTTCCAAAGCCGCCGACTGGGTGGCCCGACAGGATAACACCGTGCATTTTATGGAGATGACCTCCTTTGGGTGTGGGCCGGATGCCTTTTTGCAGGACGAAATCCGGGGCATTCTCCAGCGTCACGGCAAGGCCCTTACGCTCTTAAAAATCGACGATGTATCCAATATCGGCTCGCTAAAACTGCGGGTGCGCAGCGTGGTGGAAAGCATCCGCTACAACAACGACGCAGTGTTAAAGCATCAGGAGTTTATCCAGCCTCCGAAATTTGAAAAAGGGATGGAAGGTTACACCATTCTGGCCCCTTTCTTCAATTCCTATATTTCTCCCCTGATCCCTGCCATCATGAAAAACGCCGGATACACGGTGGTGACCCTGCCGGAAAGCACGGAAGAAAGTGCGGAATTGGGCCTGAAATACGCCAATAACGAAGTATGTTATCCCGCCACGTTGGTGGTGGGCGACTACATCAAGGCCCTGCAAAGCGGCCAATACGACCTGCACCGCACGGCGGTTGCCATCAGCCAAACCGGCGGGCAGTGCCGCGCCTCTAACTATTACGGCTTGATCAAGCACGCTCTCGTGGCCGCCGGATTTACCGATGTGCCGGTGATCAGCCTGGCCGTCAGCAAAAACATCCAGAACGACCAGCCCGGTTTCCACTTGAATTGGCTGAAGATCGCCAAAATCACCGTATCCTCCATCCTGTTCTCTGACTGCCTGAGCAAGCTGTTCCATGCCACGGTGGTACGGGAAACGGGCAAGCTGAAGGGAAAAGCCAAGGAATTAAAAGAAAAATACCTGGAGCTTGCCAAGGCAGAAATTGAAAAGAATAATTCCAAAGGACTATTGGAACTATTGCGCCAGGCCGCTGAGGAATTTAATGCCTTCGCCAAGGCGGACGAAGTCCTGCCACGGGTGGGCATTGTGGGCGAAATTTACCTGAAGTTCAACCGGTTCTCCCATAAAAACATCACCGAGTGGCTGATGGAACACTCCATAGAAGTGATGCCGCCGTTACTGACGCCGTTTTTCATGCAAGCCTTTGTGAACCGGATCACCAACAAGAAATTCGGCCTGGAGCGGCATCATGTCCCCGCCATTATTGCAGATGTGCTGTATAGTTGGGTGAACAGCCAGATTCAGAAGTTCAATCAAGTGGGCGAAAAATTCCGGTATTTCACCCCCATCGAAAATATCTTTGAATTGGCTAACGACGGAAAAACCGTCATCAATATGGCGGCCCAGTTTGGGGAAGGATGGCTGTTGCCCGCAGAAGTGATTAACTTTGCCAAGAACGGGATTTTAAATGTGATCAGTCTGCAGCCCTTTGGCTGTATCGCCAACCACATTATTTCCAAGGGTATTGAAAAGCGGATCAAATCTCTCTATCCTCACATGAATCTCTTGTCGCTGGATTTTGATAGTGGCGTCAGTGATGTCAATGTGATGAACCGGCTATTGCTGTTTGTGGAAAATATTCAAAAAGAAACGGCCAATGCGACAGGTACTTCGCCCCAAAAGAAAAAGCAGGGATTGATCGAAGAGAACCTGCTACGGCGGGAAATTATGGTCTGACGAAAAAACAGAGCTTTCTTTGCTAAACAAGAAGCTCTGTTTTTCTTTTGTCTTGCTATAGTTTCAAGTTATAGCGTTCCTTTACTTTTATATATTTTTAAATACCCCACTGCCATGCTATACTAGGAGCACGTTCAAAATTTCGGTATTACAAAGTCTAGCAAAAAGAAAAGAGGAAAAGCCATGACTGTAAAAAATAAACCGCCTTTTCGGTATGATATTGTAGGAAGTTTTCTTCGTCCTGCGGCCCTGAAAGAAAAACGGGAAGCACTGGCAGATGGAAAAATCACCCCGGCCCAATTGCAAGCGGCAGAAGACGCGGCCATTAAGGAACTCGTAGAAAAAGAAAAAGCCGTAGGACTCCATGCCGTCACCGACGGTGAATTTCGTCGCCGCTACTGGCATCTGGATTTTCTCACCGCACTGGAAGGGGTAACGGAAATTTCTGCGGAAAATTGGTCCGTCCACTTTAAGGGTGTCCAGCCTAAAGCCCGCACCGCAAAAATCACTGGAAAGATCGACTTTGGAAAACATCCCTTTCTGGAACACTTTCGGGCCCTGCAGCGCATCGCCGGAGATACCCTAGTCAAAATGACCATTCCATCCCCCAGCATGCTGCATCTCATTTGCTGCGTACGGGAAAAACACTATGAACCCTTCCCGCCCTACCAAGATCAGGAAAAGCTGTTCCACGATATTGCCATCGCCTACCAGCACGCCATCAAAGCATTCTATGCTGCCGGCTGCCGCTATCTGCAGCTGGATGATACCAGCTGGGGCGAATTCTGCGATGTGGATAAACGCAAAGCCTATGCGGAACGGGGCTTTGACCTGGACGAAGTGGCCAAAAATTATGTAAAAGTAATCAACCGGGCCTTGGAAGCAAAACCCGATGACATGACCATCACCATGCACATCTGCCGGGGCAATTTCCGTTCCACCTGGTTTTCCAGCGGTGGCTATGAACCAGTGGCAGAGATTTTATTCGGGCATTGCAACGTAGATGGCTTCTTCCTGGAATACGACTCTGACCGGGCCGGCGGGTTTGAACCCCTGCGTTTCATTAAGAACCAGCAAGTAGTGCTGGGACTCGTTACCAGTAAAACACCGGAGCTGGAAAAAGAAGAAGACATCATCAAACGCATCCACGAAGCCGAAAAGTATGTGCCCCTTAAGCAATTGTGCCTGTCTCCGCAGTGCGGGTTCTCCTCCACCGAAGAAGGCAATCTGCTGACCGAAGCGCAGCAATGGGCTAAGCTGCGTTTAATCAACGACATCGCCCAAAAAGTTTGGCAAGATGCCTAAAAAGGAACTCATAGACTCACTTCCTTTTTGTTTTACAATTGTATGACTATGTTATACCCATTTTTGAGAACTCTAGGGCAATGGTTTCTTTATTCTCTTTGTGGAATCATCCAGGGCTCAAAAGCACAAATTGCCGCATTCTTCTGGATATGCTCCTCCAGTTCTTCCGCAAATATGCGCATAGCATGCATCCGTCGAGGATTAGGATAGCGATGCGTAATTTCGTAACAAATTCTGGGCGGGGGATCATCATGGAGTTTGTAGTATGTCATATTGGCCGTACTCTGAAAGGTTTTAATAATGGACATAGGCGCAATCGCCCAGCGCCCAGGAGTGTTAAGAAAACGCTGCAGCGTATCACCAGTATTGACCCGGATCGTGCCAAATTGATCCGGAGGGAAATATTCGTCATGCCATTGCTGAAAGTCTGGCCCCCAACTAAGCATCACCTCTTGAGAGATATCCAGGTCAGCACAGCGCAAATCATTACAATATTGACTTTCTTTGCTACACACCAAATACATCAGTTCCCGGTAGATAGGACGTGACACAATATCGGCATAGTGAATCCGGCTAAATACAAAGCCAATATCTGCCATATGATTTTCCACCAGTGTATGTATTTCGTTGGAGTGGTGGGTATTGATGGTCAGTTTAATCGTAGGATAGCGCAGCAAATGATCATTAAACAGGTCCACCAAGGTATGGTTATTAACAGAATCAATTCCTGCAATCGTAAGCGTTTCATATTGATGCTGCTTTTTCAAGTTGTGCGTATCCTTCCACAAGCTGTCCCATTGTCTGGCAAGGGGAACAAAGGAAGATCCGTAAGGGGTAAGCTCTACATTTTTGATACCTTTGCTCCTCACCAACAATTCGCTGCCCAGTTCTTTTTCCAGGCTCAGGATACGACTGCTCACAGTGGACTGGGAGACAAAAAGATTTTTTGCGGCATGACTAATCGTCCCATAAGTGATCACAGCCAAGAATGTTTCAATTTGTTCGTAGGTCATAATACCCCCTTGTAATACATTATAATATTATCATATCCGATATTTTATACCAAATATATTCGTTTTACAAATTTATGGTTTCGTCTTATGATGGGCATAACAAAGTTGTAATGCACAAAGCAGGAAAGAAAAGGGGAAAAATGATGACCATTCAGTTGGACGTTATCCAAACCGTTGGGCTAGCAGTACTGGTGTACCTTGTCGGACAGACCATAAAAAGTCGAGTCGACTTTTTTCAGAAATACTTCATTCCAGCCCCGGTCATTGGAGGTATGTTGTGTAGCCTGTTAATTTTTGCAGGTATACAAACAGGAACATTGACATTAAAGATGAATGCCGTATTACAAGATTTCTTTATGAACTTATTCTTTACAGGGACTGGATTCACTTGCAGTTATGCCATTATGAAAAGAAGTGGCAGGCTGGGAGCACAGTTAGCCGTTGGGGCGGTTTTATTCCTCGTTGTCCAGAATCTAGTAGGAGTAGGTCTTGCCAGTGTATTCGGCATCAATAAGTTGCTGGGCATTGCCATGGGTTCCATTTCCATGAGTGGAGGTGTTGGTAGCGGGGCATCCTTCGGCCCTACATTAGAGGCACTCGGTGCAGCCGGCGGGACAACAGTAGGAGTTGCCGCTGCCACTTTTGGCTTATTCCTGGGCAGCGTATGCGGCGGTCCTGTAGCAGAACGGTTAATTAAGACGTATCATCTGAAAAGTAAAGGGATTGAAGAAAAACAGGAAGTGAAAAAAGTTTTCCCTCTGACACAAAAATCATTCTATGGCAGCGTCATGCTGATTTTAGTGGCTGCTTTCATTGGTTCTTATATTTCCGCCTTATTAAAATTGACGGGGCTTAATTTCCCTTACTATGTAGGTTGCCTGTTTGGTGGCGCCTTATTGCGCAATATAGCAGACAGCAGAAATATTGACCTGCGGATGCCTGAAATTGATGTGATCAGCGGGGTTTCATTAAATCTGTTTTTATCCATGGCCTTGATGCGGCTGGATATTGCTCGTCTATTAGGGTTGGCAGGCCCGATGGTTGCGATTCTGCTATGCCAAGCTATCGTCATGATGTTATGGGCCTATTTTGTCACATTCCGTACCACAGGGAAAGATTATGATGCAGCGGTCATGGCTGCAGGGCACTGTGGCGTTGGATTAGGCCAGACACCTAATGCGGTCGCCAATATGGCCTCCATCATCGAAAAGAACGGCCCAGCACCCACGGCTTGGTTCGTATTGCCAGTCATTACGGTGGTATTTATCAATATCACCAATCCAATCATCATTACAGCTTTTATCAATTTCTTTAAATAAGAGAAGATAGGGAGCGGTTGATCATGGAGTTAACAAAAGAAAAACGACAGGAATTATTAAAACTGCCTACAGGCAATATTGCAGACAATAATAACAGCGTTCCTCACCAAGGCGTGATGGATTCCGGTATCAAGCCCCTGGATACAACAAGTAAAATGATCGGGCGGGCCTATACAGTGCAATGCTACCCGGGAGATAATCTAGCATTACACCAGGCCATCTATGCGGCCAATCCAGGAGATGTACTGGTCCTAGATTGTGGCAAATACACGGAAGGTGGCCACTTTGGAGATGTGATGGCCACGGCATGCCTGGTACGAGGTATTGCAGGCGTTGTCATCGACGGAAGCTGCCGTGATGCAGAAGACATTAAAGCATTAAAGCTCCCCGTTTTTGTCCGGGCACTGAATCCAGCTGGAACCGTCAAAGAAAGTCTGGGGGAATTAGGAGTTCCGGTATCAGTCGGAGGGATAACCGTTCATACAGGAGATATCGTTTTTGGCGACTGTGATGGTGTTGTCGTCATTCCGCAAGAGGAAGAAGATCAAGTCTTTGCCAAAGCCTTGAAAAAATTTGATAAAGAAATCACCATTGTACAAGAATTAAAGGCTGGAAAAACAACACTAGAAATCATGGGTTTTGATAAGAAGATTGCAGCAAAGAATAAAAACGCATAATTGGTTTTCTTCAAAGATAAACGCCCCGTTTACGTTCCCATAGACGTAAGCAGGGCGTTTATCTTAATTTAAGCAGTGAGCAAATATTGCAGGGCTAGCAGTGTCATCACTCGGGTACAAATAGTAATGGCCTGATCGTTGGCTTGGAACTGGGGATTATGCAGGTCTTCGGATGCGCCTGTCCCCACCCAGATAAAGCAGGACGGTGCTTTTTGGGAATAAAAGCCAAAATCTTCGCCGGCTAGGTTGCCTCTGCCACCGGTGAGCAAAAAATCATCCGGCGGATTTCCATCCGGCGTCACCCCATTAAAGATCTGGGGCGCATAGGTTTCCAGGGTTTGGGCCGCAAATTGTGCCAGCTGTGGCGCATTATACACAGAATCATACCCTTTGCGGAAAATGAGCTCGCAGGAGCCTCCCATCGTGGCTGCCGTTCCCTTGCACAACCGGTCAATGCCCTGGAGCATCACATCCCGCGTCTTAGCATCGGCATTGCGCAGCATGAGAGACATCTCTACCGTATCGGCCACGATATTGGGCGCGCTCCCGCCTTGGATTGTCCCATAGTTCAGGGTGGCAGGCGTCATGGGACTGAGATTTTTGGCCATCAGCATATTCAGGGCATTAATGATCGCTGCCGCAATGCTGATGGCGTCCACTCCATTTTCCGGCGTGGATGAATGCGCCGCTTTCCCATGAATACGAACCTTGTACGAATCCGTAAAAGCAGACACTGATCCGGTCCCTACGATGCATTGTCCCATGGGCAGCGGTTTCACATGGAGGGCAAAACAGGCATCTGGCAGCTCATCCATCAGCCCGGCCTTGATCATTTCCCTACCGCCGCCGCCATTTTCCTCTGCCGGTTGAAAAACCAGCTTCACCTTGCCCTTCCATTGGGATTTCAGGCGGAACAGGATCTCCCCCACCGCCAGCAAGTTGGACGTATGCACATCATGTCCACAGGCATGCATCACGCCCGGTGTCTGGGAGGTAAAGGCAAGTCCTGTATTTTCCTGAATAGGAAGGGCATCCATATCCGCTCGGAGCAGCACTAGTTTCCCCGGTTGCCCACTATCAATAGTAGCAATAAGGCCCGGCTTTACCGCACTTTCTTCATAGGGAATGCCGATCCGCTCCAATTCCTGGCGCACCAGGGCGCTGGTAGCAAACTCATGAAACGATAGCTCCGGATGAGCATGAAGGATATGGCGCACTGAAATAGTATAGGGTGCCAGTTCTTTTGCCAAGGTCACCGCATCATCAAAAACAGTCAAACCAGCTCACTTCCTTTATTAAAATCCAATCGCTGTGCCCACACAGATGGCGGCACAGATCACCACAAACACAAAAGCATAGCAGCGGAAAATAAAGCCCAGCCAATTTTTCAAGCTGACGCCGCCTAAAACCAAAATCGGCAGCAGGTTGGCGCTGGTAGGCGTCATCAGGTTAGAAAAACCGTCGCCGCACTGCAGGGTAAATACCGCCATTTGCCGGGTGATTCCCAAAACGTCTGCCAGCGGTGCCATAATGGGCATGCAGACTGCCGTTTGCCCAGAGCCAGACGTAATAAAAATATTGATAATGGCGTTTGCAATAAACATACCAATGGGCGCCAAGGCACTGGGCAAATATCCCAACGGCAGCGAGAGATAGTACACGATGGTATCCAGAATCTTGGACTGATTCAAAATGAAATTCATCATAGAGACGAACAACAAGAAGATAATGACGGACAATAAGTCTCCCGCCCCTTTGGCAAAATACTTGATGGTATCGTCCAAGCTATAGCCCGCAATATACCCACAGACTAACGTCACAGGGAACATAATGGAGGCCAGTTCCAATACGCCAAAGTGATAAATCGGGGCCCCGAAGGCAAAAAACAGCATACTCCCCACAAAAAGCAACAGCATACTATAATCCTGCCGGGATAGCGGCTTACTTTCTTCGGCGATTTCTGCCTGATCCTCTTCTTCCCCAAAGTCCCGGACATCATCATGCCGGGTCTGGGCCCGTTTTGCCCACCACATGAGGAAGATAGATACAATCCCCAGATTGATCAGCGTCACAATGGTCCGAAAGCCAAAGCCGGAATAGGGCTGAATCCCCGCAATTTCCTGGCCCATAATGGTGGTCAGCATATTGATGGGACTGGTCATAAACCCGGTAAAAGAGCCCATGACGATGAGAGCCACGCCAAAAATCCGGTCCGCATGGAGCTGCTTTGCCAGGGAAAGCCCCAGGGGAACAAATAAAATGGCACTGGAAATCATGGTGCCAAAGGCTCCCAGTAGCCCCATGGCATAGATAATAAAGGGCACAATGAGCAAGGCCTTGCCCTGCAACCGTTGGATCAAATGGTGCAAGGCCCGGTTAAACACCTTGTTAGAATTCACAATGCCCATGAGACCGCCCATAACGATAATACTGATGAACAAACGACCAAACGAGGCATACGCCTGGGGTCCCATCCCCATAATGACTTGGTGTGGCAGCAAATACACCTTTGGGATGATGTGATACGTGCCCGGTACGGCCATTTTCCCTACCCGTTGGTATTCCCCGGAAGGAATAATAAAAGACAGCACATAGACTACAGCGATAGCAATGATAATTACCCAAAACATGCTGATTGATTTTTCCTGCTTTGCACTTTTTTCCATGTTACTTCCCCTCTGTTTCGTCCTTTTCTGTTACGCTTTCTCCATCTATTCTTTTTTCTCTGTTCCGGCAAATTGATTCGCCGCTACTGTAATCATAAAGGCGCAAGCCGCAGAAGTCAACATACTGAGGGCAAAGCCCAGCCAGTCGTTGCTCAAGGTCGGCGCCACGATACTGGGCACATAGGCCGTTCCCCGCACGTTGAAATACCCCACCACAAGGCCACCCAACCCTGCGGACAAAATGGCTCCTGCCATAACGATCCGGCTGGAAAACATAAAGGGATAGGCCGCTTCCACAAAGGTACCAAATGCCATATTGATAAAAAAGCCCGGGATCGCTAGCGCCCGCTCATCTTTTCTCCTAGGTGCTACAATATTGGCCAGGGTAATGCCCGCAGACACCATCACAAGACCCACCATATCAATAGATCCCAGGAAAGAATTCCCCGTCTTTTCCATTTCCAGCAAAATGATTGGCAGAATAGCCGCATGGTACATCCCCGCCATAATGGCCGGCCAGATTAGTAGCCCGGCTACCGCGCCGCAAAGCATGGGATGAATGGCAAGGGCGCTGTCAATCACCCAGCGGATGGCATTGCCTACACTATCGGCCAGCGGAGCCAGGAACAGATAGACCAAAAGTCCTGCTACAAGGCCCGAAATACCACCGGACACAATATTGGCCGTGGTGGCCGGAAAATTCCACTTGAGGCACCGCACCAGTAGAAACTGTACCAGGATCCCGGCCAGGATACCGCCGATAATGCCACCAATCAGCCCGCCTTTTACGGACAAAATCCCTGTCACTACCCCGGCGACAATGGCCACGTCCCCCATACCGGAAACTTGTTTGGCGGCCACAGTAGCTACAATCACGGGCAGGGCATCAATCATGGTATTAAAAATATCTTCAAAATACCCTAGTCCCGGGATTTTGCTGATGATGAGCGTTAAGGCCATGGCAATGAAACCGGGCAAGGATGCCATCAAAATGCCCCGAATGCTGATCCGGGAAAGCAGGGGCCGTGCGTCCGCCGTTCCCTGGGCACTGCTGCCAATGGCCGGATGATAGGACAAATTCCACTCCTTAGCCAGCGCAAACACATTAGCAATGGCCCGAGTCCGGTTGGTGGTACCAGTGGTGCCGGACACCGCCACTACTTTTAATCCCATGGTTTCCACCTGGGCCATGGACGTGCCACCCGTTCCCACTGCTGGCAATTTTAATTGTGCTGCTTCCTCCAGCGCTTTGGCATTGGTACGTTTCGGATCGGCACTGACTAAAATTACACCGTCAATCTTTCCATTTTTTACCAGCGCCGCAATAGTTGCATCCTCTTGCACAGCTTCCTGGTTCACTGCTTCTAATTTTCCTTCATATCTGGCCACTGCTTCTTTGCCATTCCACGTCCATAGCGCCGCCTTGGTATCCGGCTTTACATGATCCATGGAGGCTTCTGCCGCCACAAACTGAATTGCGGCAATCTCCATCCCTGCTGCCGACGCTTGTCGGATCATTTCCCCCAAAAGGCCACGGGGATCTTTCCCACCCAGATTATATAGATTACCTCCACTGCTGCCCAATATCGCTACTTTTTTTGCCATTTCATCCACTTCCTTTGCCGCTGTGCCGGCAAAATAAAATTCAAAAATTCTTGCATAGAAATGCTGTTTTAGTTCAGTTTAATAAAGCATTTTTTATTTGTCAACGATTTACTGTAATAAAGAAAACCTTGCGGTTCTGTGCTCAGTTTTTTGTTGAGTTTGGTACAATCCCTTAAAAAGAAAAGGCCGCTGTACCAATGTACAACGACCTTGTAAAATACGCATCAGGATAATTTGCGATGGGTATTAAAGAAGATGAACCCGATGGCCATAAAGGCAAAGAAGATAGCTGCCCCTACACCGGCAGTGAGTCCAACTCCGGTGGAAAGCCAGATGGGTGTCAGTCCTACAAACACATCTTTCCAGGACATCAGCGTGGAGTAAATCCCGTGGCTATCGCCGGCATGGGATTGGGAGTTAGGATCAATGGAACGCACCAGGGCAAGGCCCGTTGAGGTATTGCCGGTTGCCGCCCCAAAGCACATGCAGGCTTTTTCAAACCATTCTTCTTTGGCAAATTTCCGGGCACAGAAGAGAACCAGGGGCACGGTGAGCGCCGTTAGAACGATGCAGTAGATCGCCAGCGGTGCTGCATAGGCACCCACAAATTTCAGGTTCAGCGTAGCCATAGCCGTAAAGACCACCAGTTCCAGGAAGAACCCGGACAGCATATTTACGGTTTTTAGATCCACAAATTTTTCCAGATGCAGCAGTTCAATAAGCCGCCACATAATAGCACCGCCCACAACCCCGTGGAGCACGCTGGGCAGGTGCAACGCCTTAAAGGCAGGGAACGTGGCATTTAAGAAACCAAACAGCTGCTGGCCGATGAATACGGAACCCATGAGCCAGGCAAATTGCAGGCACAGATGGTTAATGCTGATGGACGTGGTCACCGTGGTGCCCACGGATTTCCGCTGGTCTTCCGGCAGTGCCCCGCCGTAAAAATAATCCGGTTGTTTAGTGGGTTCTTTTACGTAGGTGCCCCAGCCTTTGCGGACGCCGTAGTTTACCAGCACCATACCCACGGTCATGGCCACAATCAGGCCCACCGTAGAAAGCACCATGGCTACGGCCATATGGCCTTCATAACCCAGTTTTTCAAAAGAGGCTGCTGCCGCTGCGGCAGTACCATGGCCCCCGTGGAAGGAGAATACCCCCAAAACGCCCCAACCTTGGGGCAGGCCTGGCCAAAATTCTCCCAGAGCCGCACCCAAAAGCGTTCCTACCGCCATTTGCATACCATAGGCCGGCATGGGCAGACAAATGTAATCCAAATAGGAGTGCAACTGTTGCCGGTTAAAGCTGACACCGAACACCAGAGAAGCCATAACGATATCGATCAATACGCCGGGAATGCTGCCCATGATTTTTGGAATGGTAATAAGACCCAGGCCCTGCTGGCCCAGTCCCAACATAATCAGTCCGCCGATCAGCGATGCCGGTAGGAATAATTTTTGCAGCGGTTTTACATACTCCCGCACAAAGAACCCCAAGAGGATGAACATGCTCAGCATGGTCATCATATTCAGTAGCGCACGAATCGTCATGGTACACCTCGTCCTTTTTCCTAGTTATCCAAAGTCCCTATTTTGGTTTCGTTTTCTCTTACTTGTATGATAAGGGCTAGGCACGACAAAGTAAAACAGTTAAAATTTTGAAAATCGACAATTATTTTTTGTGTAGTGACCATATATGACAGTCCTAGTCCCATCCTGATTTCCTCACGGCTTTAAGCAGCCGATAGGGACCACCAGGACTCCATCTTTGCGCTTATAGGCAAAGGGGGCTTTGGCGTAATTTTTGTCATCAAATACCGTATTCATGTACTTGGCCGTATTTCATTCATGTGTTTGGCGGAAATCCGTTCATGTATTTGGCGCATTTTCGTTCAGGAAGTTGGCATTCACCATATAATAAAAAAGGACCTGCTGCCAGCAAAGCACGCCATGCTAGTAGCAAGTCCTCCTAAAAGGTTTTGAAGAGATTAGAATTTGTAGTAGTCGTCGATGATTTCCACTTGTTTCTTGGCAATCAAATCTTTCACCCAATCCCGGTTAGAACGGCCTTCTTGGGTCAACTTCAGTTTGCCTTCGTCTTTTTCTTTAAAGGCCTGGGCATTTTTCAGGACCGTTTCTGCTTCCTTCAGAGGAATCACGATAACGCCGTCCTGATCCATAACGATGATATCACCAGGATTTACGCTGATGCCGCCGCAGGAAATGGGTACGTTGATTTCGCCAGGGCCTTCTTTGTAAGGGCCGGCCGGGTTAGTCCCAGTTGCGTAGATCGGCATCTTCATTTGCCGTACCGCATCAATATCCCGGATGGGCCCATCAATGATGATACCGGCAGCCCCTGCCATTTTATCCAGGTAGGTGAACATGATTTCTCCGATAAGGGAGCGGTAATCTTCCCCGCCATCATTGGAAACCACCAGCACATCGCCCGGTTTTGCCATATTCAGGGCCTGGTGCAGCATCAAGTTGTCCCCGCTGCGGGTTTTGATGGTCAGCGCACGTGCTGCAGTAATGGGTTTATCCGGGTTGCTCTGGAGTTTAATCCGGGGATGCATCCCCACCAGACGCCCCATGGTGTCGGAAATGTTAGCGGCCGGGATTTCACTGAATGCATCCAGCAGAGCTTGCGGTGCTTCCGGTTTCTTCAAAAATACACGATTGCCAATGGACATTTGCAATTCCTCCTTCAAAACGGTTCCTCTATACTGATCACATGGTGGCAGGACGTTTCTTTCCTGTCTTTTTTCTTTTCGCAATTGTATGATAACGCCTTTTGTCTACAAAGTGAAACAGTTAAAATTTAAGTTAGTGACAAAAATAATTTGTTTATATGTCTCATTAGCACTGTACTACTTAATAAAGAGGATATCAGAAAAACGGCGTTCCGGATGCCAGAAAAACTTCCTAGCCACGATGTAGAAAAATAGGAGCAAGGCTGCACTCCCGCCCAATAGCATCCAGCCGGGAAGGATAAAGGCCAGCATAGGGCCAAACATCACATAAGGTAGTGACCATGGGTAGCACAATGCAGCAGAGGCCGCCGCACTTTCTTGCCCCGTAGTTTCAAATTTTGGATCCACCACACGCAGTAGCATAAGCCCCGTAGCCAGCACCCCGCTCTCCAAGCCATAGGCCGCCATTGTCCGCTCAAACCAGTCTTCATCAAATAATTTCCAGTCAAAGTAAAAATTGACTACCAAGTTTACCACGATCATCACACCAATCACCACAAGCAACGGAATGGTGTAAAGGGCAAACACTTTCAGTGACAGCGTAGCAATCGCCGAGCATACCAAAAAATCCAAAGCCACTCCGGCTATTCTGCTGATTGTAGGCCGATCAATATAATCCCCTAATCCCAACTTTTTTAAAATATAGGATAACAGTGCACCGCAAATCATGGCGCAAGCAAACAGGGGAATTTGTTTTAGTAAGGGGTGCACCCAGGAAAGGCTGTTGGATAAAATATTGGCCATTCCTAGAATAATCCCAACAAAAGCCAGCTGCAATGCCAAAGGATCCAAGGCATCGTTGTAGGTGACCCCTTTCCCGATAGGAGTTCTCTTAGCAAAAGGAACAACCCCCTCTTTGATGTCCAAGGGAACGTCCTGAGGTTTAGATACGACCTTTGCATAACCTCTGCGGACACCAATATTAATCACTATCATCCCAATGACAATTCCGGAAATCAAACCTGCTGTTGCCATAGTGTTGGCTACAGCAATGCCATCCGGCCAACCAGCTGCCGCTAACGCTGCGCCCGCCGCATTGGCTGTTCCGTGCCCGCCATGGAACCCAAAGACTGGAGTCAAACCAAAAGCCAAGGGCAAATTAGGGAAGAATGGCATCAAGAGCATAGTCAAACCCAAACCCACACATACCTGCGTTTGATGAACAATCCCGCCCTGGGTAACAGCGGAAAGAGCGATACGGCCGAAATTCTTTGAAGAATTCGTGCCAAAGAACGAAAGTCCCAAAACAACATTGACCAAAAGTCCGGGCCACTGGCTGATAGTTTTTCCAATAGGAAGAGAGAAACCTGTAAAATGTCCTAAAATCTGTGGCCCAAGCAGTAATCCAATAAAACCAGCTATCAATGATACAGGGAGATACAAGTTCTGGACGGCTTTTATTTTTTTGCGAATGACAAGACCACTAAGCAACAAAAGACTCATAATTGCCAAATCGGAAAGAACCACCTTCAATGCGTTCATACTGCCCTCCTAAAAATCAAACTGTCTGTACACGATCTTCCCCTTTAAAATCGTACATTGAGGAATCAATAGCTGAGGTATTTCGATGGTATTATTTTCTCTATCCACCATCTTCGTTCGGGATTCCTTTAATTTAAATATGGCCACATCGCCGCTAATTCCCGGTTGAAAAGAGCCTATTGTTTTTTCTTCGTGCAACGCCTGTGCCGCACGGTACGTCACGGTCCGAATAATTTCTGTGAGTGGCATCCCCAGCGCCAAATATTTGCTCATTTCCATAGGAAGGCCAAATACGCTGGAGCGGAAACAAGTTTTTTGAATCAGGTCCGTGCTGATGGTATCCGGATAAAATTTTTCTTTTAAGGCTTGTTGTATAACTGGTATGGAATAATGTGTCCGCGCATCAGCCGCGTCAAATATGACGCCTCTTTCCCTAGCCTTATACACTGCGTCTAACAGTGTTCCAGTGCTAGAAAGAATACTGTAGCCTCTTTGGGAAAAGACATGGGTATAGATATCTTCTTTCCGGAAATAAGTCAGTAGCTCATCTGTCGCAACAGGAGGATTTGTCGTATGGACAACCACTCGTGTTCCTATTTTCTCCGCAATATCCAAGGCCTTCTTCAGCGGTGCGATCCCTAAATCACCCACAATTTCCTTACTGATTCTCAGCTTAATTCCTTTTAAAATATTCTGATATTGTTGAAAAAGACTTGTAAGAGCACTTTCATCCACGTTGGCTGGATCTAGATTTTCTGGATAGCGGCTAGTAATCAGGCCTTCCGTAGACAGATTGACCGTAGCAAAAAGATGCATTCTAGTGCGGGCAAGAATCGAATCATAAAAAGCCCGGAATGTTGCAGATCCTGCACTGCCTTGATCTACTGCCGCTGTGATCCCCATGGGAAGGAGCGTGCTATCCGGAGATACACCATTTTCCGTTCCTCCATAAAACAAATGGGCATGACTATCTATCAGGCCAGGCGTTACTAAGCACCCTTCTGCATCAATACTCTTTTCCAGTGGGATCTCTCCCTTTACGCTCTCCAGCGGCACAAACTTCCCGTCAGCAATGGCCAAAGATCGTTTCGTCTCTGTTTTTGTGATTGGATCAATCACAATACCATTTCGAATGATTGCATCCAGCATGTCTTCTCCCCTCTCTCAGAAATATAGGTTACTGTCCGATTGTATCTGCCACCATAGTAGCATCTTTGTAATCATTATAAAAACAGTATATATAACCTTATTCGACAACGTTTTGATTGTAGCTATGCAAACAGGCGGAAAATTTCATTCGATGCCAACTCTCAGGAGAAGAGATTTATTTTTCACTTTCATTTGCCCACATACGCAATTTTCCTGTATAATAGCAACTATCAATATTTTTTAGGGGGAGATTCGAATGTGGAAAAAGTACCAGAAAATACCGCTGGTTTATAAAATGGTTACAGGGATGCTGCTGGGCATTATCGCCGGCTGGCTGATGGGGCCTAATGCCCAATGGTTCCAACCCCTGGGGAAATTTTTCCTCACCTGCTTAAAGTGTGTAGCCATGCCGCTGGTCATCGTGAATCTGATTGCCGGGATCTCCAATCTAGACAACCCGGAATCCTTGGGGCGTATCGGTGGGCGCATAATTTGTTACTATCTTTTGACCAGTGCCATTGCAATGGTTGTAGGAATGGTGATCTCATTAGGAATCCAGCCCGGCCTGCATCTTCCTTTGACAGGTTCCTATAAGGGCGTGGTGGGAAAAATCCCCACGATCGGAGAAACGTTACTGGCTTTAATCCCGGATAATATTTTTAAGGCTATGACAGAAGGGCGCTTTGATCAAATTGTCATTGTCAGCGCCATTGCCGGTATTGCTCTGCTACTGTTGCCGGAAGCGCCCCGGAAACGGCTGGCAACAGTCTTCCAGGATCTTTCGGATCTGATGGGCAAAGTAGTCGGGATCGTGATGATTCTGGCCCCCTATGGAATTTTCGCCTTGATCGCCACCTCCGTAGGAAAATATGGTAGTAAAATCTTTGGTACCCTGGCAAAATATATCGGCAGCGTGTATCTGGGCATCCTTGTCATGTGCCTTTTGTACGCCACGCTAGTCTTTCTCTTTACTGGAATTCGGCCCAAAGAATTTTTCCGGAAAGCCAGCCGGATTATGATCACAGCCTTTAGCACCTGCTCCAGCACCAGTTCCATTCCCATTAATATGGAATGCGCCGAAAGCTTAGGCGCTCCAAAGAAAGTGTATTCGTTTACGATTCCGCTGGGCGCACAAATCAATAAAGATGGTACCTGCGTTTGCCTTACTACGGTATTTATTATGACAGCCCAGGCCATTGGTGCTCCGCTGGATATTGGGCTGATGCTCAAAGTATTGATTTTGGGATTGATCCTGACTACCGGCAGTGGTGCAGTTCCCAGTGGTATGCTGGTGATTTTGGCAATTCTATTAGAAAGCCTGGGGTTCCCTTTGGAAATTGTAGGGCTTGTGGCAGGCGTCCACGCCTTTAATGACATGGGAATGACCATGATTAACTGTCTAGGCGATTTGTCAGGAACTGTCATCGTAGGACACGCAGAAAAGAAATAGTCCATAAAAAACATCCTCCTTCACGACCACTCTCGCAGTGCAAAGGAGGATATTTTTTGTTTTAAGTGCTAGAACTATTCTTTTTCACCCAGGGTATTTTCCCCATGATTTTTGTATTTATTCCGCAGAATGTAGGCTACAAACAGGAACCCTGCCAGCAGAAAGCCAAGGGAGATCGGTCTGGTAAAGAATACGGAGATACTTCCGGCGCTAGCCTGCAAAGCCCGTCTCAGGTTCTCTTCCGTCATGGGCCCCAGGATAAAGCCAATAATAAGCGGTGTACTGGGAACTTTAAAATATTTCATGATCACACCCAGCGCACCAAAGGCCAGAATGCACCATACATCAAAGACCCGGGAGCTGCTGGAGAAGGCTCCCACAGCGCAACATACCATCACAATGGGGAGCAGGATATGCTTAGGCACATCCAAGAGTTTTACAAATACTGGCAGCGCGCCCCGCTCAAAGACCAGCATGGCCAGCGTTGCCACAATCAAGGCAAAGAAGATGCCGTATACATACACTCCGCTTTTTTGGAAAATCAGCGGACCAGGGTTGATGCCATGAATGGTTAATCCACCCAGAAGCACTGCCGCCACTGTATTGCCCGGAATGCCCATGGTGAGCAGCGGGATCAGGGAACCGCCGATAACGGCGTTGTTAGAGGTTTCAGAGGCGATAACACCATCCACAATCCCCGTTCCAAATTTTTCTGGATATTTCGATGCATTCTTCGTTGCCGTATAGGACAACAGACCTGCAACGTTACCCCCGATACCGGGTAAAATGCCGATGACAATACCGATCAGGGAACTGCGGAGCATATTACCAAACTGTTCCTTAAATTCCCGTAGGGTCACACCAAACCCTTTTAAATGATACGGTTTCTTCTGGAAGGTATCATCCAGGTGCTTCCGCCCCAACCCAGCCATAATAATATCGGTAACTGCAAAGACACCTACCAAGAGGACAATGATATTAAAGCCGCCCATCAGGTTGAAATTGCCAAAGGTGAACCGAGAAATCGCATCAATCGGTGCCATTCCCACTAGAGAAATCCCAATTCCCAAAAGGCCAGCAAGTAGGCCTTTCACCAGGGAATCACCGGACAAGCTGGCAATAATGGACAGGGAAAATACGGCGATGGAAAAATACTCGACCGGTGTAAATTTTAATGTCAGCGCCGCCAAATACGGGGAGATATAAATCAGGGCAATGATACTAACCAAGGACCCGATAGCAGAGTACAGAATGCCAGCTCCCAGAGCTTTACCGGCTTCCCCTTTGTCCGCCATAGGACCACCATCCAAAACGGTAGCAATAGAAGATGGCGTACCAGGGATTTTTAGCAGAATTGCAGAAATCAAACCACCGGAAATACCGCCCATATACAGCCCGATCAAAAGAGAAATCCCGTTAGCCGGTTCCAGTCCGAAAGACAATGGCAAAAACAGCACCACGGCCATAGTAGCAGACAGCCCGGGAATGGACCCAAAAATAATTCCTACCACCACGCCCATGCAAATCAGTGCCAAACACGTGGGATTCAAAATATTGGCTAATGCCTGTGCAATCATTATTGTATTCCCACCTTTCTAAATCATGTCCAGCGGTCCCGTTGGTAGCGGCATCCCGATAAGATACACAAAAACACCGTAAACAACCAGAGTGGCCACCACCGCAATCCCGGCAAATAATGGGAGATTTCGATTTCTATCCGTGCTTAAGAGCGTGATTTGCGCAAAGAGGTACAACACTGTGGAAATAATAAATCCCAATGGTTCAAAGAGTGCTGCATACAGGCACATGGCTACTACCGTCAGGGCTAATCCTTTTGGATCCGTATCAGTCTCTGCTGATACTTCTTCTGCAGCTTCGGCTTGCTCAGCCTTTGCTTCCATAGCCTCTACGCTGCCGCTTTTATCTTCATTTTTCTTATCTAAGAGCGTCAGTACTAGTTCTAGTACTGCTACCGCAATCATGCATACCCCGATTACTTTTGGGAAAAAGCCTGATCCCAGGTCTTTCTTCATAATTACCCGGATTCCGGAAGATTCCATATAGAAAAAGGCTCCCAGAATGATAAAGGCAACAGAAGTGATGATATTTTTCAGTTTATCTGTCATGTTTTCTCACTCCTCCCTAATCTAAAACGCCATCACTCCGCAAGCGCCTTTTTAACTTGTTCTACCAGCTCGGCATCTTCTTTAACGGACTGCTCGCCGAAACGGTAGACCGGAATTGCACAGTACTTTGCTAGCGCATTTTTAAAGTCCGGATCCTTGCAAATCTCTTCCAATGCCGCTTGTACTTTCGCTACAATGGCAGGATCCGTATCTTTCGGGAATTTGATTTCGTAGCTTTTAGGGAAGTCAATATCGTACCCTTGGGATTTAAAAGTAGGAATATTAGGTGCCGATGGCATTGGTGCTGCAGAGCAGACTCCCAGAGGAATAAAGTCTCCTTTTTCAATATAATCCCGGACATTCAAGTAATTAGCAGCCAAAACATCCACCTGATCTCCCATAAAGGCTGCCAGTCTTTCGGCGCCACCGGCCCCTACATCCAGCATATTCATTTGGATCCCCATGGTTTCTTCCATTTTAGATCCCACGTAGTGTGTGATCGTACCGTATACTTGGGAATATCTCACTTTTCTAGGGTTTGCTTTGGCATACGCAATGAAGTCCTGTAGATTTTTCCAACCGGAACTTTTCTTTACCACAACGGTATAGGTATTATCTTGAATGGCCGTACCTGCCGTTTTGAAATCTTTATTATAATCAAAGTCAATTGTATTAGTAGCTTGCTGTACCGTATTGGATCCAGTGTGCCCAAATAACAAAGTATACCCATCCGGTTTCGCTACCATTGCGGTCTTGGATCCCACAATACCGGAACCACCAGGTGTATTTACGACCACAAATGTCTGTCCAAATTTTTCGCCCAGTTTTTTCGCCAGGATTCTAGCGTAAATATCCGTATCCCCGCCGGCATTCCAAGGAACGATCATGTTGACCGCTTTGGTCGGCCACTGTGCCACCTTGTCGGCCGCCCGTTCATTGGCACTTTTTCCGCACCCGGAAAACAGTGCAAGGGACAGTGCCAAGAGTCCCATTTTTTTCAGCATCCCCATTTTCATTTTTCCCTCTCTCTCTTAAAACAGCATATCCCGATAGACGATCTTTCCTTTTTTTATGGTCATCATGGGTTTAAAGATCCGATGCCCTTGGCGTAACTGCTTTTCCGGATCATAATACGGCCTGTCACCGAACTCATTATTCGTTTCTATTTCTTTAAAAATGGCTACATCGCCATAGGTTCCAACCGCAAGGCTACCAATGGTATCCAATCTGTGCATCACCCTGGCAGGATTTTCCGTACACCGGCGCAGCACCTCATAAAAGTCCATCCCCAGATAGGTGTATTTTGCCATTTGCATGGCAAGATTAAAAGATGTAGGCCGCTGGTTCATGCTGAACTGGGTCAGATCTGTTGCGATGATGTCAGGTAAGAATCCCTCTTTGATGGCTGGCTCACTGACTTCAAAAGAAAAATGGGCTCTGGCATCCGCCGCTTCAAAAATAACACCCCGTTCCCGTGCTGCATAAGCTTCTGGAATGACTTTTTTCTGGTCATCAATCAGCGTGGAACCAATATTCTGGTACATATGGGTCAATACATCCCCGGAGCGTAACCGCTTAATAACTTCTTCCAGTGGGCCGGGTGGATTGGTACAGTGCACCATCACCGGTACACCAATCCGTTCGGCAATTTCCACCGTCCGCTCCAATGGACGTAAACCAAACTCCTTCACAATGTTTTTACTGGTACGAATTTTTAATCCCTCGAACTCGCCGGGGAACTTGGCAAAGAGTTCGGCGATTCTCCCTTCATCAAAGGAATCTGGATCCAGATTTTCCAAATGTGGTAAGGTAGCCAGTCCTGTAGAGCAGATATTTAAATAAGGGCGGATTTGCAACAACGTTTCTGATTGAATAAAGGAGCGGCAAGCTTCATACGTAGCATATCCGGTACTTCCTGCATCCACCACCGTGGTAACACCTGCAGAAAAACAAAGGGATTCCGATGGAATTCCCGTCCGCATCAAAGGATAAATATGAGCATGGTGATCAATCAGTCCCGGCGTCACATAACAGCCTCTGGCATCCACCATAAACTTAGTCCGTTCTTTGGAAAAATCTCCAAGCCCCCAAATTTTACCATCTTTAATGGCTACATCTGTTTTCTTATTAATTCCGGATGCCGGATCCAGTACTGTCCCATTTTGAATCAATAAAATCTCCTCATCCATGTTGGCCCTCCTGTCCCCCTGTAATTCATTTTCTAGATTATCCAATATTTAGATAATTCCTTCTGAATAGTTCTATTGTGTCCGTGATCTGCTTTACCTGTACAAATACATGATACGGGGTTAGTATCACAAAGTAAAACAGATAAATTTTATAAAATTAACAAATTGTTTTTGTTGTTTTGCGTCACTCTCTCAAAAAAAATATAGGAGATTGCTTTATTCCTACACAATCAGCAATCCCCTATAGAGTTTAAATCGTCTTACTTGCCCTCTGCGATCATCTTTAACATTTCATTCTTTTTACCTTGGATCATACGATGCCATGCATCTGCATCAATAAATCCCTGCCCGGATCCATCATCTTTGGCCGCAATAGCTAGAATATCATGATCCACAGCGTGCTTTGCGTGAGAAGGAAGCAGAATATCGACCTTCTCATTCATAATTTTGTCCAAGCTTTTCAAGTAGATCTGCTGGGTCTCATAAGGCCATTTTTGCTGATCCAGCATTTTTTTACTTAATACGCCACTCCCCAATCCTCCATGGATGCCACAAGTATACGTCTTTCCGTAAAGAACCATCCGGGTACCCATCTACCACACCTTCAGCCGCCAGTTTGGCAACGGCACCGTAGGCCCAATGCCCTGCCGGCACGTCTGAAAAAGGATTTGCAGCTAATGCACCAGCCTGTACTCCGATCCCCAGTGCCATTGCAATGGCCCACACAACATTCCGTTTCATTTGCAAGATCCTCCCCTTGTACAATAGTTTTTTCCTAACAGCTTCACGCTCTGTTTCCCCACTGAAAATACATCACACTTTACCCCTTCGCATTCATTTATCTAGCTATCACTTTGTGCTAAAATATAAACAAATACGTATTTTCAGTATACATTGACACTTTGATTATCCCATGAAGTCAGGAATTTGCAAAGCAGATTAAATGGATCAACCGTTCGAAAAAAGCGAAAGTAAAAAGGAGCGATGAGATGACACTCACACAGCTACACTATTTTATAGCAATCCACAAAGCAGGAAGTATACGGCGAGCTGCATCTATTCTTCATGTTTCTCAGTCCACCATTTCCGTTGCCATCCAAAATTTGGAAAAGGAACTGTGTGTTACTTTGTTTGACAGGCGTCCCCACCATCTAGCTTTGACCCCTGCCGGTATGGCGCTGTACATTCATGCAACAGAAATTTTAGAACTTGTAGAAAAGACCCGTAATGAAATGAAACAATTTGCTGCAGATAACCATCTGCTCCGTTTTGGGATGACGCCTGTACTCTCTTTATCTTTCTGGGCGGAAATCTTTCTCTTTTTCCAAGAAAACTATTCCCATTATTCATTACAGCCTGTAACACAAACCCGGTCGGTCTTAAAAGATATGCTCATGAACAACACACTTGATATGGCCATTTTGCCCGTCCATGAAGAATATCCCCTTCCCATAGGGCTAGACGGTCAGGCTCTATTAGTGGATGACGCCCGAATGGCAGTTATATCCATTCATCATCCATTGGCACAGAAAAAATCTACTTCACTGGAAGAATTGTCTCAATATACCCTATTAGGATATGAAAATAGCACCACATTGAACCAACGACTGGCAAAGAAATTTGCTTCTATTGGAAAAAAGCTCGTCTATAAACAGCTTTGTCCCCAAATTTCCACCCTGATTTCCCTTCTCCGCAAAAATATTGGGGTTGCGTTCCTGGATCAGCGCGTGATTAGGAGTTTCAAAGATTTAACCGCCATTCCTATCGCTGATATGGATGTACCCACGTTGTACCTTGTTTGGCGCAAAGCATCCACAGGATTTCATATGCCCAAATCTTTACCGGAAAAACTCAAGGATTTCTTCCAAAGCCTAAAAGAAGGACAATAACGGCTATGTGAAAAAAATGGTGTTTTCCATAAAGAACGCTTTTAAAACGCACGCGTGTGTTTATTTTTATTGCCTAAACGCATGTGTGCGTTTATAACGCGTTTTGGATGCGTTTAAGAGGTCACGACGTTTTAAATTCCAGACTTTACTCGCTATATATTGAAAATTAGTGGTCCAAAGACCTAAAATTTTCAATGTTATCTCGGCTCCAATGTTTTTTTATGGTATAATATTGAAAATTAAGGGTCTAAAGACCTAAAATTTTCAATGGAGGGGCTATGGAGATCCAACGCGATGTATACCTACAAAAACTGATCCGCCGCATGCACAACCGTATGATCAAAGTGATCACAGGAATCCGGCGTGCGGGAAAATCCTACCTTTTATTTCATATTTTCAAGCGCTACCTGCTCTCTCAGCACATCCCGGAAGACCATATCATCAGCATGGAATTTGATGTATGGAAAAACAGGAGCTATCGCGACCCGGACAATTTTATGAAATTTTTGGACGAGCAAATACAGGACGATGCGCAGAACTACTATATCCTACTGGATGAAGTACAAATGCTGGATCACTTTGAAGAAGTATTAAATTCCCTGCTGCACGATGACCGCTTGGATGTCTATGTCACAGGCAGCAATTCCAAATTTCTTTCTCAGGATGTGCTGACAGAATTCCGAGGGCGGGGAGACGAAGTCCATGTATTTCCTCTTTCTTTTCGTGAATATCTATCTGTGTATGAAGGGGACACCTACCATGGATGGGCAGACTATGTTCATTACGGGGGCCTTCCGTTAACGGCCACCATGCAGCGAGAAGAGCAAAAGATTCACTACCTGACCAATTTATTCCAGGAAACCTATCTCAAGGATATCCAGGAGCGGAACCAATTGGAAAAAGAACAGGAGCTGGATGACTTGATCACGATCCTGGCATCCTCTATTGGCTCTTTGACCAACCCCTCGAAAATTCACGCCACATTTCGCACCAAATTGCATTCTTCTCTCAGCTTGAACACCATCCAACGCTATATTGGGTATCTGGAAGAAGCCTTTTTGATCTGTGCCGCCCGACGCTATGACGTCAAAGGCAGAAAATACATTGATACCCCGCTAAAATATTACTTTGAGGATGTGGGGCTGCGCAACGCCAGAATTTCTTTCCGCCAGGTGGAAGAAACCCACCTTATGGAAAATATCCTTTTCAACGAATTGCGTATCCGGGATTATTTGGTGGATGTGGGCATGGTGTCCACCCGCATGGAAGATACGGAAAGCAAGAAACGCCTTCGCAAGCAGCTGGAAATAGACTTTGTAGCAAACCAGGGCAGCAAACGGTATTATATTCAAAGCGCCTATGCCCTGCCCACTGAGGAAAAGCTCTTACAGGAAAAAGCCTCTTTACTGACGTTACAGGACGCTTTCAAAAAGATCATTATCGTAAAAGACGTGATCAAGCCCCACCATGATGAAAATGGCATTTTGTTCCTGGGACTCTTTGATTTTCTTTTGCACCCGGACAGCTTGGATTGGTAAAAAAGTAGGAGAGCGGGAAATTTTCTTCCTGCTCTCCTACTTTTTACGAGTGGCGTGCCGCCACTTTGCTGCTATTTATTTTTTTCTGCTTCTGCCAGCAGGGGATCCACAATCTGTTCCCACTTGGTGGGTGCAGCATCCACGAATTTCTTGGCAAAGTCAAAGGGTACCAGCATTTCATGGACTTTTTTGGCCGCCAGGGTCATGGTAGGTTCTATGCCCACGTCCTTTAACAATTCAGCAGAGCCTTCCAGCTCATGGCCTCTGCGTTTGGCATGGACACCGGTCCCGGTCACCAGACGATTCAAATGGCTGACAAAGGGCGTGCCATCCAGGCTCTTGCCCAGGGAGGCCACTACGTCATCTGCCACGCCATAGGCATGGGAACCTTCCAGCATTTCAATCATCAGGCTGGCGATGCCTTTCATAAACACGCTGCGCATAAGTTTAATGGCGCTGGCGGCACCGGCACGGTCACCGGCGAGCGTAATATCCATATGATAGGGAGTCATGGTGTCTTTAAACAAGGCGGCCCCGTTTCCGCTAGCGGTAATGGGCACCTGATGTTTTTTCTTTGGCAGGCTGCCCAGCATGGCCGCATCCACAAAGTTCACACCAGTATCTTTTACCGCATTCCAAATGGCTTCTTTGATGCCAGGAGTGGAAGCGCTTACATCCACATACAACTGCCCTTTCCGCAAGCTGCCTTTAATCTCGTCGCATACGCCCATGGTAAAGGTGGAAGGCACTGCCGCAAAAATCACGTCCGCCCATTCCGCAATGTCTTTGGAAGTGGGAAGTAGTTCCACATGGGCTTCTTCCGCCCGCTTATGCACCAATTTGCCCATGGTGGCATCATCCTGCAAGGCGTCATGGGCCTTAATCCCGTGAATTCCTTCTCCGTACAACCCACTGGCAATGTTGTATGCCGCTTCCCCAAATCCAATAAACCCGATATGCATGGTTATCCTCCTTTACCTGCTCCGCAAATCGTTTTTCCGTGTAATGGTCTTCTTTTTTCTTTCTGACAACAGAATAACAGCTTGCGTCCACAAAGTAAAACAGATATAATTTCGTTAGATAACAAAATTATTTTGTATAGGAGGGGATTTTATGGAACTGGAAAGTTTAGGCTATTTTAAGGAGCTGACCCGGGATCTGAACATGACCCAGACGGCCAAACGGTTATTTCTGTCCCAACAGACGTTGTCCAACCATATTGCCCGGCTGGAAAAATGGTGCGGCACGCCGCTTTTTTACCGGAAACCGCGGCTGAGCCTGACCAGTGCCGGACTATCCCTGCTGGATTTTACCAACCGGGTACTCAATGAAGAAGAAAGCTTTCGGGGCGTTCTCAGTGATATCCGGGACGAATCCCGGGGCATTATTCGGTTTGGAGCCAGCTTTGTCCGCTATAACGCCACCTTACCGGCGATTTTACCGAAATTCACGCAAAAATATCCCCATGTTTCCTTTAAGTTAACGGATGATGCCTCCGCCCGTCTGATGCAGCAGCTGCTGGCCGGGGAATTAGATGTAGCCCTGACAGTGCAAAGTGAAAACCTGCCAGGGCTCATTAACGAACCTATGTTACCCAACCAGTTGTATTTGTGCGTGTCCGACCGGCTGCTCCAACAGTATTATGGCAACCAGGCAGAAATGATCAAACTGCGTTCCCGCAAAGGGGCTCACCTGGCGGATTTTGCCAAGCTCCCTTTTTTGATTATTACGCCCCCCAACCATCTGGGGACCATTTTAGCCAACTGTTTTGACGAAGCTGGCTACCTGCCTCGGATCTATTTGCAGATGGATCACCTGCGTCTGAGTGAAACTTTGGCCTCCAGAGCACTGTGTGCCTCGTTTACCACCACGTCGCCGCTTAATACCAACCGCAACCAGATGGCCCGGGACGTAAATATTTTCCCGTTATTGTACAAGGATAAGCCAGTATTTCATACGCTCTATCTGGCCTATTACGAAAAGCGCTACCATCCCAAATACGTATTGGATTTCATCCAGCTCATCAAGGACTACTTCAACCGGGCGGAAAATACAGATCTGACGTATATCAATGAAGCGGGGAATGAAGAGTAAGTATTCCGTCCCTACTTCCACTGTTTCCTGGCGCTTTTGCCGCCGATACCCATTTTGGTTCGGTATTTATTCACGGTGCGCCGGGCCACCCGGATCCCCTGCCGGGAAAGGGCTTCGCAAATTCCCTGATCGCTGAGGGGATGGGTTTTATCTTCGGCCGCAATCACATTCCGGATGCTCTCCATGAGCTTTTCGTCCGTGAGTGCCACGTCCTGGTCTTTGGTCACATCCCCTACCAGGAAACTCCCAGCAGGAAAGCTGCCCCACCGGCAGGCGATAAATTTATGCTGCAAGGCCCGGCTGACGGTAGAGATGGCAAAGCCTGTTTCTTCTGCCAGGTCTGCCAATTTTAACGGCTGCCGGTAGCCCGGACCCATACGGAAAAAGGTTTCTTGATGGGTGACAAGCGCCTGGAATACCGTAAGCAGCGTCCGGTTCCGTTCCTTGAGCAACCCTTCCAGTTCTTTAGCCTTACTGAACTGTTCTTTTAAATAGGCTTTCACCTGGGCATTATTCTGCTGTTTCCCCCAGTTTAGATATTCCTGGTTCAGGGTGAACTTCCCGCCCCAGGTATCGTACACCGTCACTTGCAGTCCATCCTGTCCCGTTTCCACCCGCACGTCCTCCCGGGCATAGGCAATAGGCCCTTCCTGGGCAAAACTGGCACCAGGTTTGGGATTGAGGCCGCAGATTCGTTTTTTAGCCGCAAGGATGGCTTCTTTTGTAGTATGAAATTGCCGTGCTAGCTGGGGAATCTGATTTTGTCCCAAGGCTTCTAGGCCTTCCTGCACAATGTGTTGTGCCAAGGTGGTATCCCCTTCCTGGCGCACAAGCTGCAACTGGAGACACTCCGAAAGATTCCGGGCCCCTACCCCAGCAGGATCCATTTGCTGGATCTTTTGCAGGGCTGTAAGCACTTCGACTTCCGGCACTGCAAATGCCTGGGCCGTGTCCGCCAGATTTTCCTTCCAATAGCCGTTCCCATCTAACGTACCCGCAATGTACCGGGCGATCTCTGCTTGCTTAGGTGGCAATTTTAAAAAACTGATCTGGCCGTTGATGACATCCTGCAAGGTCTGGGTAGTCTTTTTCAAATTGCTGGCCGGATCCGGCAGCGGTTCATCATCTTTGGAACGGAGACTGCGCTTGGCATATTGCCTGGCATCACTTTCCTGCCAGGCTGGCGCCACATCCTCCGGTCCAAAGTCCAAAAGAGGATTGGCTTCCACGGCTTGTTGGAGAAAAGCTTCCACCTCCAGGGCATTCATCTGCAAAAGCTGCATCTGCTGTACCAGATGTACCGTGAGCTGTTGCTTGAGTTGAGGGGCCAGTGTCAATTTATTTTGCATAGGAGAGCCTTCTTTCGTGCATACCAGGGAATATGCTCAGCCCTCTGCTGCATACAACCTCTCGTATTTTCGCACCAGTAGGGCCCAATATCCCACAAGGATAAGTAAAATCAGGATCCATGATAAGGGATATGATAAGTATACCATTTCTACGCCGCATTTTGGTATATCCAAAAAGCCGATCCACAAAAGACGAAAGGCACAGGTCCCTAACAAATTGATCAACATGGGAGCCCAGGTAATCCCAAAGCCCCGGATGCTGCCGATGAGTACATCGGCACAACCAAAGATGATATACCAGCGCCCTACCCAGCGCAACCGGTTGGCTCCTTCTGCCACCACCGCTGCATTCCCATTAAAAAGCTGGATCAGGTCGGGCGCAAAAAATTCCATGCAAAACCACTCTCCTATGCCTAGTACAACGGTCATGCCAAGACAAGTTTTGGCTACTCGTTTTACCCGCTGCCACTTTCCCGCGCCTAGATTCTGGCTGATGAAGGTCATGCTGGCTTGATGGAAAGAATTCATGGCAATATAGAGAAAGTTTTCCACGTTAGCCCCGGCGCTGTTAGCCGCTACGGTCACAGAACCAAATGCATTCAGGGCTCCCTGGATCACCACATTGGAAAGGCTAAACAAGCAAGCCTGAAGCCCAGCCGGCACGCCGATTCGTGCCATTTCCTGCAGCGCCGGCCAATCTACAATAAGGCGTTTCCAATGATATTGCCAAAGGCCTTGTTCCCGGGACAGGCAGCCCAGCACCAATACAGCGGACAAAAGCTGACTGATGACGGTGGCAATGCCAACACCTGCTACATCCCACCGGAGCACAACCACCGTGTACAAATTTAAGAGCAAATTGCACAGGCCACTGATCAAAAGAAAAACAAGGGGCCGCCGGGTATCCCCGATGGCCCGCAATACCGCCGTTCCATAATTATAGAGCATCACAAAGGGTGTTCCCAAAAAATAAATCCGCAAATAAAGCAGCGTTTTGGCATAAATGTCCGTGGGCGTAGCCATTTGCTGCAAAATCCAGGGAGCTGCTGCAACGCCAATAGCCCCTGCAATCACGCCGCCAAAAAGGCCCACAGTCACAGCCGTATGCAAAATGGCACTAATGGTTTTTCCTTTTTCACCAGCCCCAACGGCATGGGCCACCAGTACATTGACACCCACGCCCAGACCGATCAGCAAATTGGTAAAAAGATACACGGTGGCAGAAGTGCTGCCTACGGCTGCCAGGCTGTCAAAGCCGGCAAATTGTCCCACTACAACCACATCTGCCGCATTAAACAGCATCTGCAGCAGATTGGTTACCATGAGGGGCAGACTAAACCAGAGGATTTTTCCCAAAAGAGGGCCGCTGGTCATGGTCATGCTGGAACGAGATGTCATGGCACGGCCTCCTTATTCTTTAAGATGGTCCGCAACTGCCGTAATTCGTCGTGAACGGCTTGCACTTTTTCATTGCGCGTACCAAAAATCCCTGCACAAATTTGTTCCGCTTCAGAAAGCACCGTATAGGCTTCCTGGATTTTTCCTTCTCCTCGCAGAGCCCAGGCTTCATGTTGCCGGTTTACGGCATAAGCGTGATTTTTTTCCATAAAATTTTGCAATATATCGAGCGGCCTGCTCATAGAGCTGTGCTGCTCTATGATACTTTTGTTGCTGGTATAACAGCCCGCCCAGGCTGTTTAGCGCTTCCAGGAAGTGAGGATCTTTTTTCTCCGCCCGTTCCTTGCATACGGCCAGAAACTTATCTACACAAGCGTAAGATTCCAGGGGTCTTCCACAACGCATATAGAGCAGTGCTAAATTATGGTAGCTGGGCCCTAACGCCTCCCGACGCCCGGAAAGCCGCAAATATTCCACAGCCTTTTCCTGCGTTTCTGCCGCCTTATCCCATTCGCCTACTTCCTGGTACGTCTGCGCTAGATTACTATAGAGACTGGCACAAAACGATACATTGACTTGCTTTTGTCTACGGCAAATGGCTAGTGCCTCCTGAAAAAGAGACACGGCAGCAAAAAGGTCTCCGGTCTGCCGATAGGTGCCCGCCAAGTTATTCAAAAGAGCGGCATATTCCGCTGTATTTTGTCCGGCCTCTTCCCGGATGGTGCGTCCCACCAGGCGAAACATTTCCACAGATTTTTCGTACTGCTGAAAACTGCGGTAAAATAATCCTAATTCATGGGTCACAGCGGCCCATTCTTTTTTTGTCCCATTTTCTTTTAGCTGCTGTTGCCAGCCTAATAAAAATCTTTCCATGTCCTTAGGCGTTACCTGCCCCAGCAAGCGATTGCGCTGCAAATAAAATTCTTTGAGTAACGGAGTCATGCCACTATGCTCCTTTCCGTATCCGTATAGCCCTTACCGGGCGAAATCTTCCACCCTGATTGTACCTTGCTCACGAAAAAAACACTGTGCGAAAAAGGAGGCTTTTTGTGCCATGGCTCGTATGTTGGAAAAATAAGAGCCGTGGCTTTTCCTGTTTACTAGAAGTAAGAGAGGATCGGCACAAAAACAAAGAGAACGGGCACATCATCGCAGCTGCACATCTCCTATAATAAAGCCATAAGGAAACAGAACGCCGCATAGGGCGGCAGCAATCATAAGGAGGGTCATTCACCATGGATAACTTTACGTTTTACAGCCCCACCTATTTCGTATTCGGTAAAGGCACGGAAAACGAAACCGGAAAATACGTAAAACAATACGGGGGGAGCAAAGTCCTGATTCATTACGGCGGCGGCTCCGCTGTGCGCAGTGGTCTGATTGATCGAGTAAAAAAATCTCTGGATGCCGCAGGCATCGGCCACGTAGAACTAGGCGGCGTAAAAGCCAGTCCCCACATGGACTTAATCTACAAGGGCATTGAGTTAGCCCGGCAGGAAAAAGTGGACTTTGTCCTGGCAGTAGGCGGCGGCAGCGTTATGGATTCTGCCAAAGGCATTGCTTTTGGCGCCATCTATGACGGAGATTGCTGGGATTACTACTGCGGTAAAAAAGGCCCCGTGACAGAAGCTCTGCCCGTAGGATGCGTTGTGACCATAGCAGCTTCTGGCAGTGAAGGCTCAACAGATTCTGTAGTAACCCAGGATACGCCGGACGGACATCAATACAAACGTTGTGCGGATGGTGATATTCTCCGGCCGCTATTTGCTATCATGAATCCGGAACTGATGATGACTTTGCCGCCTTACCAGACCGCCAGCGGTATTTCCGACATGCTGGCCCACTGCATGGAGCGGTATTTCACCCATACAAAAGAAAATGAACTGACCGACCGGTTGCTAGAAGGTGTGATGATTGCCATTATCCACGAAGCTAAACGGGTGATGGCAGATCCTATGAATTACGATGCCCGTGCCAATATTATGTGGGCCGCCATGGTTGCCCAAAACAATTCCACCGGCGTAGGCCGTGCCCAGGATTGGGGCACCCACCATATGGACAACGAGATTGGCATCAATTACGGCGCTTCCCACGGTGCTGGATTGGCACTGCTCTTCCCCTATTGGATGGAATATGCTATGAAGACCCAGGGCCCAGAACAATTTGCCAAGTATGCGACCCGGGTCTGGGGCGTGAAAATGGATTTTGAACATCCGGAAATCACCGCCATGGAAGGCATCAAAGCTTTCCAGAATTTCGTAAAAGAAATGGGAATGCCCACCCATATCAGTGAACTGGGCGGCAAGGAAGAAGATATTCCTGGCATGGTAGAAAACATGTTCCACGGTGCTCCCAACCACGGAAACTTTGTAAAACTCACGCCGGAAATCGCAGCGACCATCTACAAAATGGCCCTGTAAGGTCCAATAATCTTGTAAAACACCCTCTCACGTAGTAAAAAGGTTGTAAAAACTCTTAGCCAGCTCCTTTAAAAAGCTCTTCATAGAAACCCTTCAAACAAACAGACAGCCTGCGGAAAAGCCCCCTCTTTCCCACAGGCTGTCTGCTTGTTTATGTTACATGATTCAGATTTACGATCGTTGCCGCACAATAGAAATCCCATCCCGGCGAATCCGATATTGCAGATTTTGCCGGCTCATCCCTAGCTGCCGAGCCGCCGCGGAAATATTGCCGCCGTGTTGGTGCAAGGCCTGTTCCACCGCTGCACGCTCCACTTCCCGCAGGGTTCGTCTGTTGCCGCGCGGTGGGGTAAGGGGCGCTGCAGTCCGCGGTCCTTCCTCATAATAGGCTTTCGGGCGCACGGGCTCTCGTTCTTCCAAAGGCATTTCCCGCAATTGCTGCATCAGATAATCTGGCAATATTCCAACGAAATGGTATTTCTATCGTCAGGCAAAAGATTCATAGCATACTCAATGGCATGCTGCAGTTCCCTCACATTGCCCGGCCAATCGTATTGAGCAAAAGCAGCATACACGCTGGCATCAGCCATGCGTACGTTCTTATCCATTTTTTTGTTATAGAGAGTAAAATGATATAAGCCTGAAAACCACGTGTTTCCGGGCTTTTTGCTCATGACGGCAAAAATACGGCAAAAATTTAAAGGAGACACTCCATTTCTGCCGCCGCCCTGTCCCGGACGTCCTGAGTATAGTCGAGGTACGTTTCCGACACCGTGGCCACCGTATCCCCCAGGACAGCAGCCACCAAGTTGACGTCTCCAGTCGCTTCCAGCAGCAGAGTAGCGAAAGTGTGGCGGAAAGAGTGAAAGGACCTACCTGGGAAATCCCGTTGAATATAGTCGTTGATGTGATTGGAAAAATTATGAGCGTCGATTCCACCGAAAATCCGGCCGTCTATGCTCAACGGCTGCTGTTTTTTCCACGCCTGAAGAGCGGAAAGGATGGTGCTGCTAACATGAATCGTGCGGACGCTGTTTTTGGTTTTGGTGGGCTTTAAAGCGTATTTTCCACGATCCACAAGGCCCCATTGCTTCGTGACGGAAACGGTCTGATGCAGAGAGTCAATGTCCGCCCAGGTGAGCCCCATGACTTCTCCATATCTCATGCCGGTTCCAGCTGCTATGAGCGCAGCCAGATAGGCGGCCTTGTTCGGCAGGGCCTTGAGTGTAGCAAGTAGCCTGGCCAGTTCCTCCCGGCTGAAGGCCCGAAGCTGGCGGACCCTGGCATCCTTGATCTGCTTGATGTCCCTAGCCGGGCTGACACCGATTAGACGATAGATCACCCGAGCATGTTCCAGGATGATTTTGAGGACTCTCAGAGAGTAGTTGACCGAAGCCGGAGATGTGGGGATCTGGTGGAGAGCATTGACGACGGCGGCAGGAGTCAGGTCTACGATGGGGATGTCCAGGATGGACTTAAAGGCAAGCAGCCCGGAGCGGTACGATTTGAGCGTGTTGTATGTTAGATTGTTCTTCCGATCTCGGGCAAATAGTGGCCAGAACTGCCTGAGTGTGACCTTCTTCAGATCTGGATCGGCAGGCCCCAGACCGACCTCTTCTCTGGCCTGTTCCAGCAGATCATCCTGGTAGCGTCTGGCTTCCCGCTGAGTTTTGAAACCTTGTTTGGTCTTCTGCTTCCACCTGGTTCCTACCTTGTAGGACAAAACCAGGCAGATGCTGCCGTTTTTCTCTCGATAGCTGAAACTGTATTCCATAAAAAATCGGCCTCCTTCTGGGCAGAAAGGGGCCTCTGTGGTACAATTATAGAGTAAGCCCCTTTGGTAGGTGGGTTACGCTGTCCCTGCTGGTATTTGCGGTACCGGCAGGGATTTTTTTATTTATCTTCTTTGATTTTGTACTGATGCACATAACCAGCAGGAAGCGGTGGTGCAAGTTTCTTTTCTATGATGGTGGCAATAAGATCTTTTTTCAGCCCCTTCGTAGGAAGCCCGGCGTCTGCCAGAATCTTTTGAAGGTCTGCCTTATGCAGCTTATTCAATTCAATCTCATTGGAAACATCTACAAGGCGGGCATATGTTCCCGGATTCACAAAGTCCCTAATGAAATCTTCTTTTGAGTAATTCTTTGGCTTTTCCTTGTATAAGGATTCGTAGGAAAGCCCACCAGCGTAAATCTTTGCCTCATACAAGACAGCTTTGACAAAAAGTTCCTCAGAAAACTGGTACAGAGATTTGATGATGGGCACTGTCCCTTTATCCATGGTATCCTGCATGATTTGGGCACATGCCTTGGCATCAGACAGGGATTCATGGTGATTCAAGTCGAGATTGAGATATTTACAGATGGTGTCCAGCTTGTAGTTTTCCAGATTCCTGTAGGTGTATCTGGCACTCTGCAGAGAGTCGGCAAAGAGAAGCGGTTTATCCAGGGTGATTCCTTCCGTCTTAGCGGTATAGATCAGACAGCCCATATCGAAGTTGGCGTTGTGTGCCACCAAGGGGAACCCTTTGATGAAATCGCGGAAGGTGGATTCATAGAATTCTTTGAAGGTGGGTGAATTCCGAACTTTTGACCAGGTGATTCCATGGACATGGAAATTCGTGAATTTTGCTTCCGGAGGCTTAATCAAAGAAGTGACAGAACCAGTGAACTGTCGGTTTTCAACTTTCACTGCGGAAATACTACAGATTGAATATGGCTGCGCATTGGCAGTTTCCACATCGAATGCCACAAAGCTGTCCATCGGGACCCTGTATTCATTTGTCACCGGCAGGCTTACCCTTGCAAATCCTCTGGTTTCAGGGAGCCGGAATCTGTCGAGCTCATTCGGCTTCATGGGAGATTCTGCAATCATTTTCTCATTCGCCTTTTTATTCAAGTGAACGATTACACAAATAATGATAATGATTAGTATAAGCATAGCATCACCTTATTCCCCATCTTTCACGTAGATTTCCAGATTTTCATTTATCTGACAATTGTTTGTATCCCCATGACACGAAGCTTCTATGGTGTTAACATTGGCTTCCTTGTATAAATCGCCGCCGGTAATATGCTTAACTTCGTGTCTAACAGCTTCTTTTTGACCTTCTTCAGAAAGATTTTTGTTTACGATAATCGTATATGAATCATCATGGTTGGCATGGACAAGAGCGGGAACATGTGGTGGGAGTGATTGATAAGTCAAGATGATCGTCATTCATCTAATCCTTCCTTTGCTTTGAGACCTTTTATCACAGTCATGACTACTTTTATATCTTCAGGAGTGAGATCCCTGGATGCGTCAAACAAAATCCTTTGTCCAGGATTATCTTTTAATTCCTGAGCCAGCCGGGCAGTTTCAGAATCAAGATAGTAAGCTTGTTTCTTTTCAGCGGCTTCTTCCAGGAAATAGCTTTTGGGAACACCGAAATAATCCGATAGCTTTTGAATGATACCCATTCTAGGCAAAGATTTCATCAACATCCATTTTCCAACCGTTGATTCACTGACTCCTAAGATTTTGGCCAATTCAGCTTGATTAATATTTTGCTCATTCAATAAGGCAGATAATCTACTGCTGAACAAAGCTTTCAATTCTTCAGTTGTAGGCATATCCTTGTGCCTCCTTACGTTGATTATGGTTATATTATAGAATATTTTTCTTTCTAAAACAACAAAAAAGCGAGAAACCTAGAAATATTTTCTTGACACTAGAAAAATATTCTAGTATACTATGCGTGTAAACCAAAAGGAGGTGAGCATGATGCCGGTACAAATTTCCCTGCGCGCAGCGAGAGTAAACGCAGGATTAACCCTGCTGGACGGCGCAAAGGCCATTGGAATCAGCAAGGATACGCTGATTAAATGGGAAAGAAACCCTGGGCTGGTGAATCCAATTTTCCAGCACAAGATTTCTGAAGCATATAATTTCCCCTCTGACTACATTAATTTTGCGCCTTCAGACTAGAAAATAATTCTATAAAATAATCTGTAAGGAAGTGATTTGTATGGAAAAGCTAGTCCTGAAAGCTGACGAAGCGGCGGAAATCCTGAATGTTGGGATTTCATCTATTTACGACATGCGGAATCGAAACGTCCTGCCTCAGCTCACAGATCTGCCAGGGGTACGATTCCGGGCAAAGGACGTATATGCCCTGGCCAAACTCAAACAGAACCAGGGAGAGTGCAGCCCATACCAGTTCCAGCAGCTCCAGAATGAGCTGGCCAACGAAAGGGCAAGGAACCAGAGAATCCGTTCTGCTGCCCTGGCCTTGTTAACAGCGATTTCGGAGGAGGGGTTGTGATGGACAAGCAGCTTGCTGAAATTGATGAACGGTTGGAACTTATGCGGGGCCAAGATATTCATCGTAAAAAAATGGCCCTGGTACATCTGACGAAAGCGCTGCAAATTGCAGGCGTCAGCGTATCTATGAATCTGGATACAAAACGGGAACTGGTGATCCTGCAATTCTTGTCCAGCAAAAAGCCCAATAAAGCAGTCAATATCGCCCTGGATAATGCCATGGCCATGCTGTATGACATTTTCAAACAAGCTGGACATGATTTTCTGGAAGAAGCATGAAAGGCGGCTGAAGTGAATGGACGCAGAAATGATCGAGAATATCCGGGCTAACGTCAGGTACTACAGGATCGTGAAAGGGTTGTCCGGGCGCCAGCTCAGTACAGCTATTGGACTCAGCCCCACATGGATCTGCTGCTTTGAATCAGGCGTTATCCGGGAGTCAACCCCTGAAAATTTGCAGCTGCTGGCTAAGGCCCTTGGCAAGAAACTGAGTGATTTGATCAAACCGCCCAAAGCTGTGATTCAGAAGCTCAGCCCGGAAGAAGCGGAGAGGGGATTGCAGAATCTGGAACGGATCCGCAAACAAAAAGGGCGGCCGGTTCGACAGTTTGAAATGGATCTAGGCTTGTGTGAGGGGCACCTGGCTAAAGCACTCAAAGGTTATAGGAGATTTACTGTTGAAACTTGGTGGAAGGTCTCCGAAGCCCTGGACATGGACCTAAAAACGCTGATCGGGAGGAAAGACTGATGGTTTACAAAGTGAATGATGAATTTCTGGACAAGGTTGATGGGCTGCTGGATAGCATTGCCGATATATGTCAGTCCACAGATACCTTGGATAACGCAGGCGTAGCGATCATCAATATCCAAAAATGGGCAGCCATGAGAGACAAAGCTGCCAAAGTATTGGACAGTATGAATGATGGCTTTGATGCTGCGGAAGGAGAGGAAGAAGATGAAGAAAAAAACGAAGAATGCACCGATCCTGGTGACGATGATCTTGCTGCCGTATTTGATAATCCGGATGGCTTTGGATGTGATCCTGATGCTGATTGATACGTTGACTGACGGATTTGACGTCTTGGGTCCCCGGTTCCAGGGAATCGTGATTGGCTTCTTCGGGGCAATCAGCCTGCTTGTTGTCGCTATCAATCTGGCAATCTGAGGGTAAGCCAATGACCAATGAAAACAAAAATGACTCGCCGGCACTGCCATGCTGGCGAGTCTCATAAGAACTTCTAATCATCAGTATATCACAGGAGGAGTAACTATGGAAGACCTGGAAAAATCCCTGGCAGAAGCCATGGAAAACAACAACGGCCCGTACCTGGAAAACGATGCAGATGCCGACAGTGCCCTGCATAAAATCCAGCGGCTGAACCGAGGCATTGATTATGTCCGGCAAATAGCGGAACAGCAGATCCAGAAAATCGTAGCCTGGAGAGATGAACAGATTATCAACCGGCAGGAAGCTATTTCTTCCGAACAAAACCTGCTGCAGCTTTACGCAGAGGAACGACTGAAGAATAGCAAACGGAAATCGGTATCTCTTCCCAGCGGGAAATTTGGCTACCGGAAACAGCCTCTTAAAATCACTCATGATGACACTATCCTGCTGGCCTTTGCAAAAGAAGCCGCTCCCCAGTTCGTGAAAATCAAGGAATCTGTAGACTGGGCAGGGCTGAAAAAATCCTGTGTAATTGACCAGGACAAGATGATTGATGAAAACGGGGAAGTGCTGCCGGGTATCACCATCGAGCAGCAGGAACCAAAATTCTATGTGGATACAAAGGAGGATAAATAATCATGGGAATGCCTGTATTTGTCATTGGATTTTCCGGCAGCGGGAAGTCTTCTAGCCTGCGTAATTTCCAGCCGGATGAAGTCGGTGTCTTTAGTGTAGCCGGAAAACGACTGCCGTTCCAGAGCAAAATCAAAGTGGCCATGAAAAACAGCTATTCCATCATCGAAAACAGCCTGAAGCAGAATGCGCTGCGGGCCTATGTAATCGATGATAGCCAGTACCTGCTGGCCTTCGACAGCTTCCGGCGGGCAAAGGAATCCAGCTACAGCAAGTTCACGGATTACGCCGTCTCTTTTTATACCTTGCTGGATACCATCAAGAAGACCAGCCCGGACACCATCGTTTACCTTCTGCACCATGCTGAGGAAACCGACCGGGGCATGGTCAAGGCAAAGACCATCGGGAAGATGCTGGACAACCAGCTAGTGCTGGAAGGACTGTGTGAGATTGTGCTATATGCCGAAACCGATGGGAAAAAGTACCAGTTTCTGACCCAGAGCAATGGCTTCACTACAGCCAAAAGTCCCATGGGGATGTTTCCCCTGGAAATTGACAATGATCTGAAAGCTGTTGACTCTCGGATCAGAGAATTTTATGGAATGAAACCGATTGTGGAAGAAAAAGCAGAGGAGGAAACAAAATGAAATTTATCAATTGGGATGCTGTAGAAGAAAATAACGGGAGCAGTTTTGACCGTCCGCCTGTAGGTGGCTACGTAATCACCATTGTAGAAGCTGCAGAGTATGAAGCTAAGGAATACTACAAACTGTCCTATGACTACGCTGAAGGGGAATGGGAAGGTTACCGAATGGCCATGTACCAGACTCATGGCTGGAAACTTCCGTCTTTTATCCGCTCTTACAAGGACAGCGCCCAGAGCTTTTTTAAAGCCTTTATGATCACTTTGCAGGAATGCAATCCCAGATTTGATTGGCACGCCTGGGTAAAATCCGGAGCCAAAGCAGATGCCCTGAATGGTCTGAAGCTGGGAGTTGTAATCGGGGAAGAAGAATATCAATGGCCGGTCGGTGAAGGCCCGGTGAAAACCCGGCAAACGATCCGGACCTTCCTGCCCATTGCTGATATCCGGGCAGGCAAATTCGAAATCCCTGCTTTGAAGAAGCTGAAGCCCAGCAATGAAGTGCAGGACCTTCCTCCTGCTCCGGCAGCCAAACCAGCAGCAACTGCGCAGCCGTCCCCGACCTATGACGCAGATCAATGTCCGTTCTGACGCCGGATGAAATTTTAGCAAAACTGAACAACGTGCACAAACGGGGCAGCGGCTTGGTTGCCGAATGCCCCGTTTGCCATGATGACCACCACCTTTATATTACCCAGGAAAATGGAAAGCTGCTGATGTTTTGCCAAAAGTGCAAGGCAAAGTATCCAGAAATCATCAAAGCCCTGGACATGGAGTCTTCCGGCTCTTGGCAAGCATCAGCCCCCATTCTTCCAAGGAAACCCAAAGATCATGGCAAACAAATTGAAGAAATCCGTTATACGTACCGGGCTCCGTCGGGGAAGCCTGAGTACCAAAAAATTCGGCGGAAATTCGAGGATGGGCACAAGATTTTCAGTTTCTGCTATACCGATGCAGATGGCCAGGTGAAGTACAAAAAACCTGACGGCTGCGACAACCTGTATAACCTGGACAGAATGGCAGCAGCGGATCCTTCCACTGTTCTGTACATCGTAGAAGGGGAAAAATGCGCTGATGCCATGACAGCAAAGGGATTTCTGGCCACCAGTACCAATACCGGCAGCCAAAAGAACCTGAAGCTGTCAGATACTGACCGCCAGACTCTGGAAAAATTCAAGCGAAAAATCATCATCCCGGATAACGATGATCCTGGTATGGACTATGCCAAAGCCTGGGAAAGGATGGGGGCTAAGATTTTCCCATGGAAAGAAATCTGGCCGGACATCCAGAAAAAACAGGACGTTGCCGATTACTTCCAGAATGGCGGGGATCCCGAGAAAATTCGGGGCTGGAAATATCCGGCCCTGGATTTCAGTGAAGAATTTTTCTCCGGTTTGGACAGGGCTGACATGATCAAGGCAGAACTCTTTTCCGGACTCCAGGCAATTGAAGACCCTTTGGAACGGCAGCAGGCAGAAAGCCTGGCTGCTTTCCGGGCTAAGGAATTGGGAATCTCCAGGGAATTCACGAAGAACCAAAAGGCATGGAGAGCTGCCCAAGCTCAGGCCAATCAGGACAGCAAGAACTGCACGAAATTTTCCGGGCAGCCGCTGTCACTGGAATGCGGTGACTGGATTGCCGATGATGGCGGTGTACGGAAGATGGAAGCTTCTGGCAATGGAGATTTTCGGTACCAGTGGGCTTCCCCCATTCCCATCCTGCCAACTGAAATCCTGATGAACCAGGAGACCAGTATGGAAAAAATTCGGCTCAGCTACTACAAGCCGGACGGATGGAAATCCTGTGTAGTGCCCAGGGAAGTTGCGGCCAACAGCAATAAAATCATCTCCCTGGCCAACATGGGTATTGAAGTGAACAGTGACAATGCCAAAAGCCTGGTGAAATATCTGGCCTGCTGTGTGGCAAAGAATCCTGCTGTACTTCCCAGGACTAAGAGTATCAGCCACATGGGATGGATAGGAGATAACTTTGTTCCCTACACGGATGAAGTTTCTCTGGACAGCACCGACGAATACGGGACACTGATTGACTCCGTTGCAGAAAAAGGCACTCTGAGCGGATGGCTGAAAGCTGTGAAACCGCTCATGGGGAACCTGTATCTGCGGCTGGCAGTAGCAGCCAGTTTATCCGCTCCACTGATCAAGCCCCTGGGGGCGCTGTCCTTTGCCTTCCACCTGTGGGGCGGAACTGGAGCCGGGAAAACGGTGGGACTCATGGTGGCAGCATCTGTCTGGGGGAATCCTGCTCCTGGTAAACTGCTGCAGAGCATGAACAACACGGTGAATTTTACCACCGGCTGTGCTGCTACCCTGGGGAATCTACCTTTCTTTGGCGATGAACTGCAAACCATTAAGTCAAAATTTGACAACTATGATCAGTTCATCCACCAGATCACAGCTGAAGTGAGCCGGGGCCGTATGGATCAGACGGGTCGGATGCAGATGCAGAAGAGCTGGAAGACGGCTTTCCTGTTTACAGGAGAAGAACCGATTTCCCAGACCACCAGTGGTGGCGGGGTGGAGAACCGGCTGATTGAAATCGAGTGCGCTCATAAAGTTGTGGAAAACGGCCCGGAAACGGTTCAGGCAATTACAAGCCAGTATGGGACCCTGGGCCCGGCCTACATTGCCAAACTGCAGGAGAAGAAGCGGGATGGTATCGACCTGCGGGCAGTCTTCAACGACTACCACAAAAGGCTGCTGAGGATGGAAACAACGGAAAAGCAGGCCATGGCCATGGGGATAATGATGACAGCGGATGAATTTTTTCGTATGTATTTTGCCTCTGAACTGCCAGCTTTGAAGGTAGAAGAAGTAATGCCATTCCTCAAAACAACCCGGGAGGTAGATACTGCGGAACGAGCGTATAATCTGGTCATTGACCTAGTTGCCCAGAACAACGAGAACTTCTTCTACAGTATCAAGAATGATTACAATGGTGAGCAATATCATCATTCCCCTGTTCGGGAGGTGTGGGGGAAGATAGACGGGAATCACGTGTGGATCATTAAACGAGTGCTGGAAAAACTTCTCTCTGATAACGGATTAAGCTTCCGGGCAGTGTCCAAAAAATGGGCAGCAACAGGAAGATTGATTCCTACGAAACAGGGAAAGTTTGCTGGGCGGAAGTCTGTAAATGGGATTTATGGGTATTTTGTAGAACTAATCAGATAATTTTCTACCTTTTTTACAAAGGTAGAAGAACGGTAGAAATTTTTAAAGTCTGAAACTCCGCATGGAATCTGGCTCTATGATTACTATTTCTACCTTTCTACCATTTCTACCCACATATATAGATACACGGAAAACAATTTAATTTGAACATCAAAAAGTCAAATACGACTTAAATTAAATTATTTTTCTATAGCTGTATCCGGAAAAGGTAGAAGGTAGAAATTTCCCTGTAAAGTAAGGACTGATGCGGGGAAACGGCTTCTACCTTGAAGTTTTAAAAGGTAGAAAGGTAGAAGAATTCAACGAAAGTGAGTGTGAAAAATGGAAAAACGAAATGGGAATGAAAGCTGATTTGGAGACTGCGCTTTTTTAAGAGGTGACAAAAGTGGACACATTAAAAATGCTCATGGATTACTGCAAACGAACAAAATGCGATGCGTGCGATTTTCTCGATGACGGGTTATGTAAGTTCTTTTACGAAAATCCTGAAGACTGGCCGGATCCGGACTATGTAAGGCAAGTAATTGAATCAGAATTGGAGGTCAACCATGGAACTGAGACCGTATCAGCAAGACCTGGTGAATAAAATCCGGCAGGCTATCTGTAGCGGTTCCAACCGGGTATGTGCGGTCCTGGGCTGCGGGGGCGGAAAGTCGGTGATTATCGCTACCATCGCAAAAGCAGCTACAGATAGGGGCAACAGAGTGCTGTTCCTGGTCCATCGTAAAGAGCTAACCGCACAGATAAGCCGGACCATGAACGCCATGGGAGTGGATCCCTTCCTGTGCAAAGTGGCCATGGTGCAAACCATGGCCAGGCAGAAAACATTAGCAAGGACCATCCCACCAGCGCTCATTATCGTAGATGAAGCACATCATTCTTTAGCTGCCGGATATCTTCGGATTTTCGATTACTTCCCCCATGCGACGGTTGTGGGCTTTACTGCCACACCGCAAAGAATGGGAACCGGAGGACTAGGGAAAGTCTTCCAGAGCCTGGTGGAATCCGTATCCACAAAGTGGCTGATCCAGAATCATTATCTGGCTCCCTATCATTTATACAGCGTGCCACTGACGGATGTGAAAGGGATCCGCACCAGTCATGGTGATTATGACCAGAAAGAGATTGCCAAGCTGATGGACAAGGGGACGATTTTCGGCGGCACGGTAGCCTCTTGGCTGCAGAATGCAAAGGGCAAGAAGACCATTGTTTACTGTGCCAGCATAAAAACCAGCAAGGCCACTGCTGCAGCTTTCCAGGAACAGGGTATCCCGGCCGCCCACCTGGATGGCGCTACCCCCAAAGCAGAGCGGGAACAGATTGTCCAGGACTTCCGGGATGGGAAAATCCTGGTGCTGTGCAATGTGGACCTATTCGGCGAGGGTTTTGATGTTCCTGATTGTGAAGCTGTTCAGCTGCTCCGGCCAACTAAATCTCTGACCCTCTACATCCAGCAGGCCATGAGGCCCATGCGGATCAATCCGGCGGATCCCGGCAAGGAAGCTATCATCCTGGATCATGTTGGCAACTATACGAGACACGGCTTCCCCGATGATGACCATGACTGGTCCCTGGAAGCCAAGAAGAAAAAGAAAAAATCCGAGACATCCACCAAGCAGTGCCCGGTCTGCTACCACGTGTTCATCCCGCCCAAAGACCGGGGCGCGGGGCCATTCCATTGTCCTTACTGCGGTACAGTGCTGGAAGAAGAACGGGCTCCCAGGGAGGAACAGAAACAGATTAACGGAATCACTCTGGAAGAAATCAAGGAAAGCCCGTATTCCGATTATCGTAAAGCCAAAACATGGGAGCAATTGGATTTCTTCCGGAAAGGAAAACACTACAAACTGGGATGGAGCTTGCACAAGGCTCTGGAACTGCACATTCCCATTCCGCCTAAATATCGGCACATTGCATCGAAGATCATGAAGAAAGGCAGCCAAAACTGGTTCAAGGAAGCAAGAGGAGATAACAGTAAATGGTAGAAACAGACCTGATGCACCTGATTATGGACACAGTAAGTAAGCGGGGATGCCTGGTGTTTCGAAGTAATGTGGGAAAGGTTCGGACGTCTGACGGGCGCTGGTTTGACACTGGCCTGCCCAAAGGCTTTTCTGACTTGTTCGGATTTCTGCCCAGGTCCGGCAGAATCTTCTTCATTGAATGCAAGGTGAAGCCTAACAAACCGACGCCTGAGCAAGTCAATTTCATCCATGTGGCCCAGAATCTGGGAGCCATTGCCCTGGTGGCCTACAGCGTAGAAGAAGTTGAGCAGGCCCTGGATGATGCAGCATGGGCAGATTTTGGCCTGGTCATTCAGGATCCTCTTGAAAAGGAACCTGACACAGAACAATGGATGAAGCTTTTCACCTGGGCCAGCACCATGAAGCAAGAACTCTTTGCTTGTCTACAGACCATCAGGAGAGGAGGAGCCAACCTGGCCCCGGATCCGAAATTCGGCTTGCGGATTCTCCCTGGGGCAGATACAGCCCAGTATAAAAATGACAGCCACATCCTGTTCAAATACCGGCATGAACTGACCAATGAGCTGGCCTGGCTGGGGAAAGGAGCAGGGCAAGGAGGAAAATGACTATGGACCAGAAAATCTGCGAAGGTTGTGAATACAGTGAATGGGATTATGCTTTTCCCATTTTGAACGGCAAAACCCATGAAATCCTGAAATGCTGCTTTGGACCTTTACATTATCCATGTGAACTTGTTGTTGGTTGTCCTTTCCATCCATCAACTGGTGAGGACGCTGAAGATAATTGAATCTGAGGGACGGTGAAATCATTGATCAACGGAAAGAAGAAAGGCAAGAACGGGGAACTGGAAGTGGTCCGGCTCTGCCGGACCCAGGGCTATGAAGCCAGGCGCTCTGCTCAATATTGTGGCAATAACGAGGAAGGTACGGCCGATGTGGTAGGGCTACCGGGCATTCACATCGAAGTCAAACGGGTGGAGCACCTGAACCTAGACGATGCCCTGGCCCAGGCTTCCAGAGACGCAGGGAAGACTACTGGAAACATCCCGGCTGTGTTCCACCGGAAAAACGGGACCAGCTGGAAGGTGACTATGGGAGCCGATGACTGGTTTCGGCTCTACCGGGAATGGGAAGCGGGCGGGAAGCCATGAACGCGGCAGATATCAAAAAGCAGGAGGCCAGAATCAAGAAGCGCTGTACCGGATGCCGATGGGCAAGCCCAAAGGAGTTCCAGCGTTATGAAAGACTTTGGCCGTTTGTAACCTGTGGTGCCAGCGCTGGGCAGAAATGTCTTAACCTGGCTGTTTGCCCTTTGTAACTGAGATACAGAAGAGCCGGAAAACAGGAAGGAAAAGGTGTGAGAGACGTGGACAATATTTTATATTTCCCCAGAGGAATCGAAGTAAAGATCACCCCGCGTTCTGAGGTGACTGACGAATTCAGGCAGCAGATCCGAAACTCGTTCCGCGATTATACCGCAGGGACGGTTGAGGACTACCGGGGCCAGGACAAACTGGCATTCATCGATCTGATCCGGGAGCAAAATTTCCAGGTGGATCCAGACGTTATTATTAACGAATACATCCGGGAAGAGCTGGAAAGAGAGGGTGCAGTAGAACTTGCGGATCTGGCGAACCTTGAGGAGATCAGCAATCTTATGGACGAAGCAGTCCATAGGTACAAAAGAGGCTGGCATCACTGGAGCGGTGATAACCATCTTGACGAACCGGCCTGCAAATTTGTAGAAGCTGCCATCGAAGAAGTTATGGCCTATGGAAAGGAAAATGGAAAATGACGGAACAGGTAAAAATCAAACTGATGCCCGGCGGGCACATGCCGGAGAAGAAAACGTTTGGTGCTGCGGCCTATGACTGTTACGCCAGGATTGACGGAACGGGGGAATATCAGTATTACGACCCTGACAGAAAACTGTATTATATCCCCGGAATTAATGGCGTTACCACGAAAACGCCCCTTGGCTTTGCCTTGGAAATGCCTGAAGGTGTCCACGCTGGCATTTTGGCACGTTCCAGCATTGGCTGGAAAACGAATCTGATTTGCCCCATTGGAATGGGGCTCATTGACAGTGATTACCGTGGTGAGGTGTGCATGTTATACAAAGAAATTGCTCCCGAACTAGATACAATGGACTGGAACTACAAAGATAGCATTTTTAATGGTGATCGGGTAGCGCAGCTGCTGTTTAATGTGCCAGTTGAGTTGGTCCGGGTGGAAGAACTCAGCGAAACCGAACGGGGAGCCGGCGGATTTGGCAGCACAGGCCGTACGGATACACCAGAGCAGGAGGGGTAAGCTATGCAGATTATTTTCAATGCTTTACTTATTTTTGCAACGATCAACCTTGCGATTCTTGCCTATGAACAAGGCCGAAAAATTTACAAGCGGTACCAGGATCAAAAGGATGCAGAAGCCTTTTTAAGATGGGCTAATAAGAGACTACAAGAAGCTGCGGAAGAAATCAGGGCTCGTAGCAAGGAGGAACCTCATGAGTGATATGATTCATAACCCAGAGCATTACACTTGGCGAGGTGGTATGGAATGCATCGATATAGCCAAGGAGCTGTGCCAGGGGTCGGATGGTGTACGGGCATATTTGATTGGATGTACGGTTAAATACATCTACCGTTACCCAAAGAAAAACGGCCTGCAGGATCTGGACAAAGCCATCGAATGCCTGACCATGCTGCGTAAGATTGAAGCTAGCAGTCAGAAATAGGAGGCGCTAATGACAGCAAAAGAATATTTGAACCGGATCCGCTTCATTTCAGCCGGGCTCCGGGTTAAGGAACAGGAGCTGCAACAGCTGGAGTCAGATCTGTGTGCTATCAAGTCAGTAGACACCAGCCGGGATCGGATCGATGGTGGGGTGCCGGTATCCATGGCGGACAAAGTGGCCCGGATCCGGGACATGCAGATCGCCATCAACACAGAATGGGATCAGCTCCTGGATTTACGAAAGGAAGCCAGGGAGCGAATCATGCAGATGGAAGATGGCCGTTTCCGGGCAGTATTGACGGAGCGGTATCTGAACAACAAACGGTGGGAGCAGATCGCGGTGGACATGAACTATACGTACCGCAGTGTGATTAGGATCCACGGTGAAGCGCTGAAACAGTTTGCGGTTCAGTTTAAAGATGTCCTAGAATGTCCCTATCTTGACATGATATAGTGTAGACTGCAAAAGGTAAGGGAAAAGGATATTTCTTTACCGACTGTATAACCTCCTTTCTATAGAAAAAGCACTCGCTAGTACAAGCGGGTGCTTTTTCGCTGGATGAACCGTATTTTCTTGTTCCTTATTGTATAATACGTATACACGTGTTATAATGAATTTAACAAGGGAGGTATGGCGGAATGAAGGACAAAGACTTACTGAAATTACTTTTGAAGAATGGATGGCAAGATGTAAGGCAGAGGGGAAGCCATCACAGGCTTATCAAAGGTAACAAGGTAGAAGTTATCGCGGTTCATGGCAAAGATATGCCAGTAGGACTGCTAAACGCCATACTAAAAAGAACGGGGCTGAAATAAGCCTCGAAGGGCATTAAAGGAGGTAATGACGATGCTGTTTATTTATCCGGCCATTATACATGAAGACCCCGATGGAACCTGGGCGGAATTTCCCGATTTGGAAGGTTGCACTACATACGGTGACTCTATGGAGGAAATCCTATCAGGCGCTACTGAAGCGATGGAATTATATATTTTAGGATTACTGGAAGACGGAGTGCAACCGCCTACTGCAACTGATGTTAGAGAGCTAAAAGGATTGGGTGAAAATGCTTTTGCTACGCTGATTAGATCTGATGTGGATTTAGCCAAGAATACTAAATCAGTCAAAAAGACCTTAACAATCCCGGCATGGCTAAATCAGCGGGCTTTGGACAAAGGATTGAACTTCTCTAAAGTGTTACAGGAAGCATTAGTATCCAAAACGGTATAATTAAACAAAACAGAACTAGGGCGTTGCTTTTGGCAGCGTCCTTTTTGATTGGAATTTAAGCTTGGAAGAAAAAGGAGAAAGGCTCATGCTTAAACGTATCTGTCCCATCTGTGGCCGCATGCACAACCAGGGAGAACGGTGCCCTATGGCCAAAGAAAGGCACAGAGAATATGACCGGGGGCATCGGGACAAGAACCGGGCCAGTTTCTACCACAGTAAGGAGTGGGCGGCTATCCACCAAATGGTGAAAGAGAGATTTCATGGCGTGGATGCCTACGAGTGGGAAGTTCATCACAGGATCGTGCATGGAACTATCGTCCACCATATCGTTCCGCTGGCTGAAGACCCGGAGAGCGAAAGTGATCCGGACAATCTCATCCTGCTATCGGCGAAGAGCCACAGGAAGGTTCATGACTTGTACAAAACAGACAAGAAACAGGATGTACAGAAAATGCTCTTCGAAATAGGCCAGAAATTCAAGTGACCGGGGTAGGTCCGAAAAGTTTTTGGCCCGACCTATAGAACCGCGCAGCCTCTTTTCTTCCGCAAAAATTCCCCAATCAGCATCCAAATTTTAGGAGGTGACCCTTATGCCGGCGCCACGAAAAGTCGTGAAAATGAGCCGAAAACATTATACGAAGTCCGAGCGACTGGACCGGGAACTGGCTGAACGCCAGCATAAGCTTCCCCGGGATGGCCTGGCCCCGCCTGAATGGCTGGGTGAAGAAGCCAAAAAGGAATTCATCCGGGTGGTTAATGAGGCTGCCCAAATTGATTTACTGGATAACCTGGACCTGTCCGTCCTGGCCTTATACGCAGATGCATGGGCCAACTATATTGCGCTCCATGAGCAGCTGCAGAAAGAGGGCAACGTCATCGACGTGCGCGGTTCCCAGGGAAACCATATGCCGAAAGTCAATCCCGCCTTGACCGCCCAGGAAGTGTATGTAAAACGGATCCTGAGTGCATCCGCCAAACTGGGCCTTGCTACGACCGACCGGCTGAAACTTATTGTCCCGCAGCAGCCTGAGAAAAAAGAAAATAAATACCTGAAGCTGCTGCAGGCATGAAAGACAGGACGACGGAATACGCAAAGCTGGTCGTAAGCGGGAAGCGGCTGGCCGGGCGGTCAGAATACCTGTGCTGCAAGCGGCATCTGGAGGATATGGAGAAGGGAAGCGATTTTCCCTATATCTTCGACGTAAAGACCGCCGAAAGGCACATCGGCATTGCCAATACACTGACCATCGGGGAGGGCATGGAGGAAAAACCACTCGTTACAAGAGGATTTCAGAATTTTATCATCGGCAGCATCTTTGGCTGGAGGAAAAAACGATCCAGAGAGAGACGCTACCGGGAAGCCTATATCCAGATGGGGCGGCAGAACGGGAAAAGCTTCCTTGCCGGCGAACTGGTCAATGACTTTGCAACGTTCTCCGGCTACCGGGAAGGAAACATCTACTGCACCGCGACGAAGTATGACCAGGCGAAAATCGTCTGGGGAGAAGTGGCCAAATTCATCAGGGCCGACAAGGACCTTTCCGAACTGTACAAGATCAAGGAATACAGTTCCACCATTGTCAGCAAAATCAACGGGAACACCATAAAAGCCATTGGCAGAGATACGAAATCTGCTGATGGCTTTCGGTCTATCCTGGCCATTATAGACGAATATCACGCCCATGCTACAGATCAGATGTACAAGCTGATGTTGGATGGGCAAATCAAGGTTGACAGCGCCCTGACACTTGCCATCACTACGGCAGGGTTCAACCTGAACGGGCCCTGCTATCAGCAGTATCTTTTTTCGAAAAAAATACTGGATGGGGTCATCAGCAAAGATTCTCTGTTTATCTACATCACAGAGATGGATCCTGAAGATGATATCTGGAAGCCGGAAAACTGGGCGAAGGCGAACCCCCTGATTCTGTGGCGGTCAGATACGGAACTTGACAAAGAGATGATGGCCCGGATGGCCGAAAAGGCCATCGACGCCCGGGAAAAGCAGGGCTCAGATCTGGTGAATTTTCAGACCAAATCTCTGAATACCTGGGTGACCTACACCGGGGGCTGCCTGATTCCGGCTGACCAATGGAAAGCCTGCGAATCAGAAATGACCATTGCAGACATGGCGGGCCGGGAATGTTACCTGGGCATTGACCTGTCCAGCGGCGGGGATCTGACGTCCATTGCACTGCTGTTTCCGCTGGAAGATAACCGGACCTACCTTTGGAGCAAGTCCTATATGCCGGAACTGCGGCTGGCCGAACATGAGCGGACCGACGAAGCCCCTTATGGGCAATGGTCCAGAAATGGGCTGATTACCCTGACGTCAGGAATGTATGGCATCAAAACAGACTACCATGCCATCATTGAAGACCTGCGCCAGATCATCCGGCTCTACCATATCCGGGTAGCCGGCTGCGGCTACGATGCCCACAATGCGGCCGCCTTTTTGGCGGACTTGGAAGGTGTCTTGGATTGCGATCTGACAGAAGTCAAGCAATCGGCCCGGAGTCTTAATGACTGTACAAAGGATTTCCAGCTCAGTGTTGAGGCCAACCTGGTCCGCTATGACAAAAGGAACAGTCTATTGACCTGGTCCATTATCAACGCCATTATTTCCGCTCCCAACAGTTTCGGGGAAATCAAGGTGGACAAGATGACACAGACAGACCGCATTGACCCGGTGGACGCCATTTTGGACGCCTGGGAAATCTGGTTTGTTATGAGAGGGGAAGAGAAAGTCAGCGGGGAAGAAGCACTGGATGTCTGGCTGGGCATTACAGCGCCCAAGGAGGACGCATGAGATTCATTGAGAAAATAAAAAAGAAAATCACCAACAGCTCTGATACGGTCAGCCTGACCGATATCAACGAGCTGTTTTTTAATGGAAACCTGCGGCAATATGGGACGGACTTGTCTGAGATTACGTATTTCACCTGTTTAAAGACCCTGTCCGAATCCATCGGGAAGATGCCGGTCTATCTGATGGATCCGGCAAAAAATAAGATCCAGAACCATGACGCCATCCGGCTGTTTGGCATTCGGCCCAATCCCTACCTGACTCCGGTGCAGTTCTTTACCTATCTGGAGCGCTGCCGGAATCACTATGGGAACGCCTATGCCTATATTGGAACTGACTCCAAAGGACGCATCGTGGGGCTATACCCTCTGAATCCCCAGCAGGTACAGATTTACGTGAACGATACGGACGTATTCACGGACCGGGGCTATTACTACAGCTATCTGGATGGCCGGAGTGGGAAAAGTTACCTTTTCCGGCCCGAAGAAATCATCCACGTAAAAAGCTGGATCACTACCGATGATGGCCTTGTGGGAAAAAGCGTCCGGGAGATCCTGGCTACCAACATGGCCGGTGCCAAGGCCAGTCAGGCCTTTTTGAATGACCTGTACCAGCACGGACTGACTGCCAATGCAGTGGTCAAATATGTGGGTGAACTGAGCGAGGACAAACAGAAGGCGCTGCTGCGCCGGCTGGAAACACAGGCAAGAGACGATGAACGGCGGATGATCACGCTGCCCATTGGGTTCGATATCCAGAGTCTGGATCTCAAACTGACCGACAGCCAGTTCTTCGAACTGAAGAAGTATAACTCCCTGCAGATTGCCGCAGCTTTCGGCATTAAGCCGAATAGCCTGAACGACTACAGCAAAAGCAGCTATGCCAACAGTGCTGCCCAGAACCTTTCGTTCTACGTGGACACCCTGCTTTATAACATCTCCCTGTACGAACAGGAGCTGACCAGCAAACTTCTGACACAGCTGGAGCAGGTAAAAGGGTTGGGCTTCAAGTTCAATGTCCAGGTCATCCTTCGAGGCGATCCCAGCCAGCAGGCTGATATCTTGCAAAAATGCGTAGCTTCTGGGATCTACAGCCCCAATGAAGCCAGGCGACTGTTAGATATGCCGCCTGTGGAAGGCGGGGACGTGCACATCATTAACGGAAGCATGGTAGACGTGAAGGATGTGGGGATCGCGTACCAGCAGAAAGGAGGTGAAGGGGAATGATCGATATCAAAAATAGCGTGGAAGGCGCCGAAATTCACATCAATGGCGACATCATTGATGATCAGGATGGCCGGCTGCTCGCGGCCTTTGGCCTTAACGACGGGTTCCAGTGGCCGGCGGATATCAGAAAGCAGCTGGATGAAATCGACGGGAATAAACCGCTGACGGTGTACATCAACAGTGATGGTGGCAGCGTGAACGCGGGAGTAGCCATCGCCAACATGATCGCCCGTCACAAAGGCCCCACTACCGCTATTGTGGAAGGGTGGGCCTGCAGCGTAGCAACGGAAATCTTCTTTGCTGCGCAAAAAAGACAGATTCCGGCTAATGCGTATCTGATGATCCATAAGCCTAGCTGTATTGCCCAGGGCAATGCAGACGATCTGCTCCAGGCGGCAGCAACGCTGGATACTATCCAGGAAGGGCTAGAGGCTACCTACCGGAATGCCAAACGACAGAACGTTACCGATGAGGACATCCACCAAATGGTCAATGAAGCCACCTGGCTGACAGGGGAAGAGGCCGCCAAGTATTTCAAGGTGGATGTGTTGCGGCCGTCCCAAACGGCGGCCAAGTTCGGCGAGGCAAGGGCTCTGTTAGATAAGATTCCGGCCAATCTGGCACTGGTAAACGCCAGAGCGGAAGAAAAACGAAAAGCACAAAGCGAAAGCATCAAGGCTGCCCTCATGGCGGCAGAAGGGATTGAAACGAATGAAAAAATCTGATGAACTGAGACAGTTTGTTGCCAGTCTGAGAAAAGAAGTCATGGAGCTGCAGGCACAGGAAATGATGGACGAAGCAGCGGCCAGGGCCAAAGAACTGAATGACGCGGTCCGAGACCTGCGCACTCAGGAGACCATTGAGGCGGCTGACCTGAGCCGGGCCCTGCAGCATCCGTCTACTTCGGTAGGCGCTCCCGCCAGCGCAGAAAACGTAATCCGGCTGCGGAACCGGGTATTCAACAAGCTGGTCTTTGGGCGCTCCCTGGATGAACAGGAAAAAGAATTTGTGAATACGGCCGGCACCCCTGGCCAGGTGGAAGGCACTCCGGGTAAAGGCGGCTACATTGTTCCGGAAGAACAAATCTCTATTCTCCGGGAATACCGCCGCGCCAATCTGGCCCTGCGCAGCTTCTGCGGCTATCAGACTGTTTCCACTGACAGCGGCAAGCGCCCGACCATGAGCAGCGAAAAGGGTAAACTGATTGCCTTTGACGAACTGAACGAAATCCACCAGGATGACCTGGACTTCGGGCAGGTGGCCTACAAAATCGCCAGCTACGGTGACATTATCCCAGTATCCAACGAACTGGTTGACGACAACAACGTGAACTTGATGGAAGTCATCGGCCGGCGCTTTGCCGTCAAGTCCATCAACACCGAAAACGACAAAATCCTGGCCAAACTGCCTACCAGTGCAACGCCCATCACCGACTATAAAGGCATCATCAAGGCCCTGAATACCAAGATCGATCCCATGCAGGCCATTTCCGCTGTCATCCTAACAAACCAGGACGGCTACGATTACCTGGATGAACTGACGGACTCCATGGGCCGCCCTCTGCTGACCCGGTCTCTGGCGGATCCGGCCATGAGCGTGTTCAGAGGTAAGATGGTTATCCCTGTATCTAACGAAATCCTGGCCACCAAGACGGCGGGCATGCCTTTCTACGTGGGGAGCATGACCGAAGCCGTGGCCTTCTTCGACCGTCAGCAGGTAGCCATCAGAGCTTCCAGCGAAGCAGGCTTTACGAAGAACGCCACCTACGTTCGGGCGATTGAACGTTTTGACGTACAAGCGGATGATCCGGGAGCCATGGTATTCCTGACGCTGAAAGCAGGCGCCTAGTGGAAAGGAGGGTAATCAATGACTCTCGAGGAAGTCAAGCAGTACCTGCGGGTAGAAGGAAATGAGGATGATGCCCTGATCACCAATGAAATGGCGGCCGCTGAGAGCTATGTGAGAGACGCTGTCAGTGGCTATGCCACTTTCTATGCCAGCGACGCTGCTTTTAAAGCCAAGGCCGACATGGTGATGCTGGCCATTATTACCAGTCTCTACGAAGACCGGGTAGGAGAAAAGAAAGACCTGGGCTATATCATCCGGTCTATGATCAATCAGCTGAGCTTGTGGGAGGGATGAAGATGTTCAATCCGGCAAGGCTCAACAAGAGAGTTACCCTGTTGCAGCTGACCCGCGGAGAGGATGACGGGTTTGGAGGGACGACAACCTGGACGGCAGCGGCTACCGTGTGGTGCGAATTTTTAAAAGCCAGGGTTTCTCCTAGCGTTATCGCAGACGATGGGGCCGCCATCCTTATCACCCAGGGCATGCGGATCCGAGCCCGCAGCGATATTGATAAAGGCTGGAGAGTGGAATATAAAGGCCACCAGTACGAAGTCTACGACGTGGACCGCTCGGACCCGGAAATCTATGTGCTGACCACCCAGGAGGTGCGGGCATGAGCAGGGGCATCGAAATCAAATTTAAAAGCGCGGAGGCGGTGAGCCTGGCCACCAGGCAGATCGACCGCTATACCAAAGGCGTCCAGGAAAGGATCCGAGGAGTCATTCGCAAAGGTGCTGTAGCTATTTATGATACGGCAGTCAGGATGGCTCCGTCCGGGCCTACCGGGAACCTGAAAAAAGGGATTTCTTTCCGGTCCGATAATGACTGGAAAGGCGCGGAGATCGTGTCCAATGCGCCTCATTCTCATCTGGTTGAATTTGGTACTGAAGCCCGTATAACGTATCCGGACCCCAGGAAGGGACCAAAACACGCCATACGGATGCCGAACGGCAGGTTTGTGAAAGGGGACATCTACACAGGGAAGCTGAAGGAGCATCCGTTCATGCGCCCTGCCTACATGAAAGAACGGGACAAAATCGAAAGCGCCATGAAGGAGGCGGTGGAACGTGATACTGATTAAAGATGTACCCCTGGTCCCTCTCCAGCAGGCTGTTTTCAAGATTCTCAAGGCGGGACAGACTACGGCCATTTATGGGGATGTTTCGACGAAAGCGTCACTGCCTTACATTACCATTGGTTCCGTGACACTAAAGCCGGAAAACGCCAAGTCCATGGTTCTTTGGATGGCAACCATCAACGTGGACGTATGGGCCGATACGAATGGCAAAAGAAAAGTCAATGATGTATTGAATGACATTTCGGCTCTTCTTTCCTACTACGGGCCTACGCTGCCAGTGGAAGGATACAAGACCATTTCGGCCAGCATCGACGTGGTGGAGGCTTTTCCGGAACAGACCACCGGATATCACGGAACGCTCACCGCATCGTTTTTATTGAACAAAGTATAAGGAGGAAATTATATGGCTATTACTGCTGAAGAACTGAAAAATCTGCCGTTCCCTACCGGTACTGTGGAAGCCCAGTCCGGCAAGGACACGCTGCTTTACATTGAAATGCCGGGCAGTACGTCCAATTCCCCTAAGTGGGGACTTGTAGGCGGGCAGCGGGATTGCACTCTGGATATGAGTGCCGATTCCATTGACGCCTCTCATAAGACCAGCGGCGGGTGGGCGACCAAACTCCAGGGCCTGAAATCCTGGAGCATCACCTATACCGGCCTTCTGGTCATGAACGATGATGCAGCCACTGCTATGGAATATGCTTTCATGAATGACAAGGAAATCCATGCCAAGATCGTATACCCTGATAAATCCTATCAGGAAGGCTGGGCATCCATTTCTAAATTCAAGAAGGGGCTGTCTTACAAGGATGCAGCCACCATCGACGCTACCCTGGAAGGCCGTGGGGCTATTTCTGCGGTAACGGCAGGAGCATAAGGAGCACACCATGAAAAAGAGCGTGGAAGTAAAAATTGGGGAGAAATCCTATTCCCTGATGTTTAACACCAAGGCTCTGGCAGCAGCGGAGCGGTCCATTGGCCGCTCCCTTGTTTTTATGCTGGGGCAGGTCGTCGTGAATCCGGCCATGGGGAATGCCATCAACATCGACTTCACCGTGGCATGCCTGAATGTGGCGCTGCAGGATAAACCCAAGGATTTTGATCCCTACGATTTCATTGATGCCTACTGCGAAGAAGGCGGTACCCTGGATGAACTCAACGCCTATATTTTTGAGGCCATCGTGGCCAGCGGGCTTTTTACGAAGGGGGACAGCAAGACGACCGAGAAAGCCATCGAAACTTACCGGAAAGTGCTGACTCCCCTGGAATCCAAAGCGTAACTGACTGGATACAGGTGGCCGAAAAGGCTGCCTTTAGCATTGGCATCCATCCGGCAGAATTTGAAGAGCTGCAGCCCGGGGAATTTTACCAGTGCTTTGAGGCGGCCCAGGAAGCCCAAAAGGCTAGGGACTACCGAATGGCCTACTGGGTCAGCTGGTTACTCGCTCCTTACGCCAAGGAACCGGTAAAGGTGGAAAGTATGGTAGAACCTCTCTGGACCACTCCGGAGCAGCGGATGCAGAAGATGATGGAGGACAGACGGATCCTCCTGGAAGAATTTGGACTCAAAGAGAAGGGACGGTGAAAAAATGTCGACGATTGCAGACCTTTTGATCAAGATCGGGGCGGACAGCTCCGGGCTTAACAGCGAACTGAAAAACGCAAAGGGGCAGATCGATAAGACCTTCGAACCGTCCCCTATTAAGGGCTTTACGGATGCGCTGAATTCTACGTCCGTATCCGTGGAAGGTTTTGCCAGTAAGATTGCACGGGCGGCAGCTTTAGCAGGGGCCGGCTTCGGCTTTGCCCAGCTGATCAGCGGAGCAGTGGAAGCCGGCTCTAAAATTCATGATCTGACGGAATCCATGGGAATTTCCGCCGCGGAGGCTTCGTTATTTAGTCGGACCGTAACCATTGCCGGAGGCGATATCCAGACGGCCAGCGCGGCTATTATGAAGCTGGACAAGACCCTGGCAAACGGTGGCGATTCCGCCGAGAAGGCAAACATCATGCTCCAGGCAGTGGGTGTATCCCTGACGGATTCCACTGGCAAACTGATTCCGGTAAACGAGCAGGTACAGGCCCTTGCGGACGGGTATAAAAAAGCCGCAGATGCAGGCTATCAGCAGGAATTCCTGCTGAATACCCTGGGCTCCAAGGGTCTGGCCCTGGCTGACGTATTGAGAGAATATAACGAGGCTAAAGAGCAGGCTGCCAAAATTAGCGGCATCGGGCTGGACCCGGAAGAAATGGATAAGCTCTCGAAAGAGCTCAGCACGCTTAAAATGCAAGCGAGCGGTATTAGCCTTGCTACAGGGGCTGCCCTGGCCCCCATTGTAGAAGCGTACCTGCCCTACATTATGACAGGATTGTCTGAGACGGCCAAATTCCTCGCCAGCAACAAAGCGGAGATCATTGATATCACCCGATACGTGGTGGCCTTCATCGCTGTATATAAGACCCTTCAGGCCCTTCAGGCTGCCAGCCGCGCCGTAGGCGGATTCTTGGGATCGGTCAGTTCTGCTGCAGCGGCAGAAGAAGCTTTGACAGCCGCTCAGGAACGGGCCATCGCAAAACGGATTAACATTGTGCAGGCGGCTGCCATCAAAGAAGAAAAGGCTTATTACCAGACGGTGCAGTCCATGGAAATCACGGAGGCCGAAAAGACAGCTATCTATGCAAAGTTTGTGGCCCAGAGAGAGCTGAAAACAGCGGAGGAAGCAGCGGCCATCCGGAGCTCCATGACGGCGGCTTATGCCCAGGTGAATGCTGCAGCCATCCAGTCCAGTACGGTTCAGACGGCCGTTATGGGTAAAGTAACTGCAGCTACAGCTCTTAGCAAGACTGCTATGACTGGTGTTGGCAATGAAGCAGTAGTTACCGGGGCTAAGATGACTACCGTTGCTGCAAGAGGCGTCGGAGCCGTCAGCAAACTTACAAGTGCCGTATGGACTCTGGCCGGCGGCTGGCTCGGGGTGGCTTCTGCTATTGTCCTTGCCATAAAAGCGCTGGTTGACTACAACCAGGCTTATGCCGAGGGCTGGAAAGAGCGGGACGATGTTGTTGAATACAACGGGAAAACCTATCGCCAAATCAAAGGTAAATGGCAGGAACGGGGCGAGGATCCTTTTAATCGGGAATATGACAACCCATTCCTCTATGGGGATGACATTAAAGACAAGTCCCTGATTGAGGCATTGAATCAAGCAAGAGAAGATAAGGTTCGAGCCAAGTTTGAAAAAAGTCTGAAGAACATATCGAATGATGATTTGAAAAATCAACTGCAGGATGCTATGAACCAGATCCAGGAAGTCGGGGTCAAGGAAAAGAAAGAGAAAGCGGAAGCCAAACCGGTGGACGTGGAAGTCCCCATTGGCCAGATTGCCGCAGAGCAGGCCCTGGGGGTGGAATCGGGTTCTCAGTGGATCAATCCTGACCTAACATCCGACATGGAGCGGTCCTGCGCCTCCTTTGTATCCAGTATGTACGCCGCAGCCGGTGTTACGGGGCTGTATACGGCACGGGTTGACAATCTGGAAAGCGCCTTTGCCGCAAGGGGCGCCTGGTATGATGTAGGCTCCGGTTATGTGCCCCAGGTGGGGGACTTTGTTTCCAGTGGAGACCATGCCGGCATGTATATCGGCAATGACCAGGTACGCAGCCGGGATTCCAGCGGTGGCGTAACTACCTGGAGCCTCCAGGGCTGGGACAATGAGTTTGGCATCACTGGGTACGGCTCCATCTCTAAATTCACTGGTGGGCAGACGGCTACCCGGTCCATGCTGCCGGATGAGAAGAAGGAGAACGAGGCTCTGAAGAAGCTGCAGCAGGCCAAAGAACAGGCACTGCAGCTTTTCAGCACCATGCAGGAAGCCATCGGCAAAGAGACCGGCACGGCGTATGAAACCGGCATGGCCGGTGTAGCCGAAGACGTAAGGAAAAAGGCACAGGAAATTGCCCAGCTCCAAAAAGATGGGGTACCGGCGGCTGCTATTAAGATGCTTACCGATGAACTGGCGACCTACCAGACCACCATGCAGGACAAGGTGGAGCAGAAACGGAAGGAATCCCTGAACAAGCTGGTTACTGATACAGCCAAAGCCACTGCGGAAGTCAAAGGAGATTACAAGGGCCTGGCGGACGCTGAGTATCAGAGTACCCTGGAATCCCTTAATAAAGAGCGGGAGGAACGGCTGAAAGAAGTCGCTAAAAATAAGAGCGATAAGGAGGCACTGGCAGCCGTAGAAGATTGGTATACGGCCCAGACAGAGGCTGCAGCAAAAAAGCGGGCTGACGTGTATCGGGAGTCTTTTGAAAAACAGGTGGAATACGCCATCAAGGCTCATAACACGATCCAGCTCCAGACTCTGCTGAACAGCCAGGAAGGTAAGGAAAGCCGGGAATGGGACGGCCGGACCGAGGCCATGCAGCGGTACTACGATCTGTGGAAGGCCGCCAACGTCTCTGTGGACGAACAGATGACGGCCGTGGCCGAAAAAGCGCAGACCGGGCTGCAGGACTTTTTCACGAATCTTTTTACCGGAGAAAACAGCTTTACTGACTCCATCCTGGATCTCTTTGACAGCATTATGCTGGAAATCGTCAACCAGATCACCGAAAAGTGGGCGGCGCAGATCGTCACCAGCCTGTTCGGCGGCTTCCTGGATAACGACAATCCTGGAAGCGACGGCCTGTCTTTGGGCTCCATTGTCACGGCCGGCCTGGGTGGCGGCCTTTTTGGTGGCGGTGGAGGAGATAACACCGGTGGGGGTATCTCCATTGGTGACCTTTCCACCAGCGTAGCCTCTCTGGACAGTGGCCTCAAGGCAGCAAGCGGCGCCCTGACTATCTTTGGGGGCTCCACCGGTTCCGCCAGTTCCTTACTGAACGGTTTCAATACGGTCCAGGGGGTTCTGAATATGACCACGAAGCCGGCAGAAAGCGCTACCACTGTAACTGCTACCAGCTCCCTGGGGCTGCTGTCCTCCGCAGCCATCAAGGCCGCCTTTGCCCTGTCCTCTCTAAAGTTTGCGGGCAGACTGGGTTTTGCTTCCGGTGGGTATATCAGTGGCTCTGGCAGCAGTACCAGCGACTCCATTCCAGCCATGCTGTCCAATGGGGAGTACGTCATTAACGCCAGGGCAGTGTCCCGGGTGGGGGCTCCGCTCCTGGATGCCATCAATCAGGGCCGCAGCATCCGGTATTTTTCCAGTGGCGGGCTGGTCAGCCGCTCTGGCGGCGGTATCGTCCTTAAAGCTGGCGGTATGATCCAGTTCAATGTAAGCGCGCTTGACGCTTCCAGTTTTACGGATTTTCTCCGTAATGGAGGCGGTGATACACTCAAACAGTTCTTGCTGGATACTGAACGCGATTACACCGGCAATACTGGGATATGGTAAGGGGTGATACAAAGCTATGAGCAGACTGTTTTTTCCAACCTGTAAGATTGCCTATGAGTCGTCCAAAAGCCAGAAGTGGAATTCATCGGTACAGACTGCGGGATCCGGAATGCGCCGGGCACTGACAAACCAACTGTACCCCGAGTGGACCATAAAGGTTAAGATCAACTATCTAACAGACGAGGAAGCCAGGGCTCTCCACGGGTTTGTGGCCAGGCTAAAAGGGGCACTGACGCCCTTTTACTGGCTGGATTCTGAAGACTGTCAGGTAAAGGGCCTTCAGCTCCCCATGGTTAGCAGCGGGCTCTACCAGCCACTCATGCAGATGGGGGACTATGTGGAGCCTGTCAGCTACGTGGACAATCTCACGGTTTACGTGGATGACGTGAAGCAGGACGACACTGCCTATTCCCTGACGGCTGGAGGCCTTCTTAAATTCAAATCCGCCCCGCCGGCTACGGCAGTGGTCAAGGCAGACTACCGTTACTACTGGCAGGTATACCTTTCCGGGGACGGCATTGAAATTGAGCACGAGTACGATAACATCAACCGGACCAGCAGCTTCAAGCTAGTAACAATGAGGTGAAAATGCATGAAAACAGTAGAGAAGGAACTCGCTGCATACCTAAATAGTGAGCGTATTGGCACCAGTTGCAACCTGTACGAACTGGTTCTCGACAACGGGAATACTTACCATTATTGCGATACTGATACGGACATTGTATGGAACGGGACCACTTATAAACACAACGGCCCGCTTCTTAGCCGTAAGCAGACAAAGATCAATAACAGTATGAGTGTGGATTCCATGACCCTTACCGCCAGCTGTGACAAGGGAGATCTGCTGGAAAGCAAGGCGCTTCTCAAAGCAACTCACGATGGCAGCCTTGACCAGGCAAAAATGACCATCCGTCGATGCTTCTTTAACGGCACGACCGTTATTGGTGCTGTGGAGTTATTTTCCGGACACGTGGAGGTCAAGAAAGCGGGTGGGCTCGAGATGGACCTTACCATTAAGAGCAAGACCCAGGGCCTCAATATGGAGTTCCCTCTTAGAAAGTATTACCCGCAGGGGACGTATTCTCTAAACAGCGATACCAATATCATCAGCAGCAGTGATACGGAGAAAACATGTCTCATTGCTCCGTTTGTTCCCCAGAAGGAGGTACTGTTATGAGTGAGAACGGCGATAAAATCGCCCAGGCCGCACTCCAGTGGCTGGGTACGCCCCACATCAATATGACAAGGGTGAAAGGCCGGGGAGTGGACTGCGGCATGCTTCTCATTGCTTCCCTGGAAGACTCTGGGGTGGTAGAGAAAGGATCCATTCCAATCAAGCCATACAGCAACGAATGGCACCTGCACCACAGCGAGGAGTGGTTCCTCCACTATGTGCAGACCTACTGCGACAAGGTGAGCAATCTGGAACCCGGGGACTTTTTGCTGTATCAGTTTGGCCGTTGCATCAGCCACGGCGGCGTTTACGTAGGCAAAAATCAGATCTGCCACGCAGTCATAGAGAAAGGAGTTATTCTTTCTGATATGAATGAAGTCATGTTTTTTGATGCTCATGGAAAGACCCGGCTCCGGGCAATCTATCGTTTCAATCCGTGGAAATATAGAAAGGAGGTAGCCCATGGGGATATTCCGAAGCCACACGACCTATAACCGGGCAGACAAGATCTCTAGTTTTTCCGTGTCCACCGCGGAATATGGCTCTGCGGTGCCGGAAGTGTTTGGTACGACCCGGAGAAGTGGCAACGTTATTTACTATGACGACTTTACGGCCCATGAACACAGGGAAAGCCATAAAGCCGGGAAAGGCGGCCGGAAGAAGACTGTCACCATCTCCTATACCTATACGGTAGCGGCGATCCTGGGCCTTTGCGAAGGACCCATTACCGGCATTGGTAAGGTGTGGGTTGGAAAGTCCGTGTACGATTACCCTAGCGAAGATATCGGGCTGAGCTGCTGGAACGGGACGAATACGCAGGAACCCTGGGGATACGTCCAAGGCAGGCACCCGGACAAGGCCCTGCCCTATAAAGGCCTGGCCTATATGGCCGGCGTGGTGGACTTGGGAGATAACGCTACATTTCCGGCTTATAACTTCGAGATCAAGGGAAAACTGCTCAGCAGCGGCGACTACATAGACGCCAACCCAGCAGACGTAATCCGCTACATACTGGACAAGACGGGGCTCTCCGGCGTGGCCATCGACGGCCTGGATAACTACCGGCGTTATTGCCGGGAAAACGACCTGCTGATCTCCAGTCCAATGGACGATACCAATGCACGGGAGACACGAGAGATCATCAACGAAATCATTAGCCTTACCAACGCCTATATGTTCTGGTCCAATGATCACTACAAAATCGTGGTACTGGATGATCAGGCACACGGCTCCTGGAAACCGGATACTACCATCCGCTATAACCTGACCGCTGACGATTTTATCGAGCAGAGCAATGGGGCCCTAGTGACTTACAGCCGGAAGGATTCCAGTGAAGTGTACAACCAGTACCCGGTGGAATTTATCAGCCGGGCCAACAGCTACGACAAAGAAACGGTGTCCTACGCTCTGAGCAAAGACGTGGCGGAACACGGCATCCGGCAGGCCTCCACCACAAAAGCCCACTGGTTCTACACGAAGGAACGAGCTGTAAAAGTAGCTCAGGCTCTGGCCCGGAAGGCTCAATATTCCCGGAACCAGTACACATTCAAGCTGCCGTGGACGTTCTGCCTCCTGGAAGTGGGGGACCTGGTTACCCTGACTGATGCCTCCATCGGCCTCGACAAGCAGGTTGTACGGATCTCCGCTGTCACAGAAAGTGCCCAGGGGCTCCTGACTATTACGGCAATCAGCACGCCGCCCATGGATGTATCTGCACCCCAGTATGATGTCCACGCTAATGACCGGCCCTATGTTGACTATAATGTGACGGCTCCGGACACGGATACGCCTGTCATCATCCAGCCTCCTGCAGATCTGACGTCTAACGGTCTGGAACTGTGGATTGGGGCGAAAGGCAAAGGTGATCTGTGGGGTGGCTGCGAAGTCTACGCCTCAGATGACAATACCACCTATCGCTCTATGGGGATGATCTCCAATTCTGCCCGGATCGGCACACTGGCTGCTAACGTTACGAAAGACGCCACTACAGTGGTGATTACCAGCAACGGAGATTTTCTGTCCGGCACCGCTCAGGATGCAGAGAGAGGCAATACCCTCTGCTGGGTGGACGGAGAATGTTTCAGCTATCAGACGGCGAAGCTGCTGGATAACGGGAACTGGGAACTTTCCGGCTGCGTTCGTGGCCAATACTTTACTACTGCCACTGCTCATAAATCCGGCGTGCAGTTTGCCCGGCTGGATAGCACGCTTCTCAAGGTGCCATTCACAAAAGCCGACATCGGAAAAAAGATCTGGCTGAAGTTCGTTAGCTACAACATCTTCGGGGCCGGGAACCAGGACCTTTCAAAGGTGAGAGCCTACCAATATACGATCCAGCCCTACTATATTCCTCCGGTAACGGGCATTACCTGTTACAACCGCTACCGCCAGCAAAGCGACGGCGTGAGCCGGTATGACATCGTGGTGAAATGGACACCGCCGAACCTTTCCAGTTATCTGGAAGGCCAGGTATGGTATAAAACGGACCACGGCCAAACGCTAAACCTGACAGCTGCTTCCGGCGTGAAGGCGTCTACCCTGGGTTTTTCCGGCGAATGGATTTACGGCGGCAGCGGCAAAGACCAGGTGGTTATCCCCCAGGCCGTGGTAGGCGACACCTATCGGATTTGCGTGGTTACTGTAGACGAGTGGGGCGCATCCACCAGTCCGGACCTGGCCCCCAGCAAAGACATCACTGTAGCGCTTAAAACTTATTTGCCCAATACGCCGGACGGCTTTTCCATTGAGCTCGGAGCGTCCGCTGTGGCGAGTTGGAAAGAGGTTACCAACACTGACATCAGCTTCTACGAGATTCGTCTCGATACGGCTGTTGGCGTAGAATCTGGGAACTTACTGGTACGGACGAATGGTCTCAAGGCAACGCTGCCGCTCACCAGCCGAATCGGCACGCTTTACCTGTACGCTGTTAACGCTTTGGGCAAATACAGTGATCCTGCCATCCTCAAATATCATAAGGACGAGCCGCCGAAGCCGGATGTCCCTGTGCTTACCGCAACGTTGGGCGGGTTCGGTGTAACGGCAAAAGCCATTCCCAACGGCTGCTCTGGCATGGCCGTTTACATCGACAGTAAGGACGTCATCCGTACGCCCAACAACGTTTATTCCTACACCTGCGGCGCCGGTGTCTATGTGGTAACCATTGCCTACTACGACCTTTTCGGCGAAGGCCCGAAGTCCGAAGAAGCCACCGTAACGGTCAAAGTGAAGATTAGCCAGGATATGCTTGATGACGAGGCCGTGTCGCTGGCGAAGGTGGATAAGACCATCAAGGACGCCGTTGCACAAGCGCAGACCGCTACCACGGACATCGTAGAACTGAAGAAAACCGACAAGAGCATCCAGACCACCGTTGCAGATACGAAGAAGGAACTGGCCTCACAGATTACCCAGAACGCCGATAAGATTACCAGTGTAGTGACCAATCTGGGGGATGCAGCAAAGGCGAAAACGGCGTATAGTGCCATTGCCCAGATGCAGGACGACATCGCGCTGCGGGTAAAAAGTGACGATGTAGTCAGCCAGATTAACCTGTCGAAGGAAGGCGTGCAGATTGACGGAAAGCTGGTCCACGTGACGGGTGACACTTTGTTCGATGATAATATCGTGACCAATAAGATGCTGCAGGCGGGGGCCGTCACTGCTGACAAGGTCAGTGTTGACAAGCTATCTGCAATCACGGCCAACGTGGGTGCGCTGAAAGGCGGCACGATCACTGGGACGAACATCGTAGGCACGAACTTCAGAAACACCAGTGGCACGTTTACCGTGGATGACTCCGGGAATATTTATGGAGCGACGTTAAAATCCGGCACAATCGACGGCAACACAATCCGCATCAATGGGTACAACGTCCGGGCCATCACCATCATGCGTGGCGTCTTATGGGCAGATGACGATGTTAACAATGGATGTATAACCGTGCCTCTGCCCGCCGGTTATACAGAGAGTCAATGCATTTGGAATTGCTACACACAAGGTGGGGTAAATAGAGATGATAATTGGCATACTTGGGGACAACCTTATCAAGTTTTATCAACGACTGATACGAGCAGTTTTAGCAATAACGATACACTAAAAAAAGCGTATGGAAGCCGGACTTATTATTGCGACAACAGCGTGAAAGACCACTGGGTGGCCTACTGGATAATCGGGGTGAAATGATGCTTTACTACTTAATCGACGATAAGACCAAACGATGCTACGGCTTTGCTGACCAGATGCCGGGGCCAGTAGATGGCACTACGGTTTTCGGAAGCGACAAAACCGTTGACAATCCCCATGACTACGTCCTCCGTGACGGAGCACTGGCCTACGACCCGCCCAAGGAGGTGGAAAAATGAAGCGACAAGCATACCAGCACCCCGAGCTGAGGGATGCAAACGATGTGATCATCCAGGAGGGGACCTACGGGAAAAATTCTCCCCTGGCCAACAGCGACAACACTGGGGGCTTTGATTACATCAACAACAACCTTGAGGCGCTCTACGATATGATCACCAGCAGCAAGGTATACGTAAGCAGCCAGGAAGATCTTCCTGCTGTGGGGGATGTGGCGGCTGTCTATATTGCCAGCGACACCGGGACCAGGTACTACTGGGACCCTGCTGCAGAAAAATATGTGGAAAGTGAAAGTACCCGGAAGCTTGCAGAGGAAGCAACTGCTGCGAAAGATGCGGCCCTTGTAAGTCAGCAGGCTGCCGCAGCCAGTGAGCAGGCGGCAAAGGAAAGTGAAACCAGCGCAAAAACATCTGAGGAAAACGCCAGGAGCAGCGAGACTGCAGCGGCGGCATCTAAGGAAGCAGCCCAGGCCAGCGAAGCCAATGCAAAAACCTCTGAGGAAAATGCCAAGAGCAGCGAGACTGCAGCAAAGGCTTCTGAAACCAGCGCTGCAGAATCTGCAGCTGCAGCAGCCCTTGCTGCTACCCAGGCCACTGCCGGCCAGATCAACGCAGACTGGAACGCTGAAAGCGGCGTAGCGCAGATCTTGAATAAGCCGACTATCGATACTACAGTAACAGACGGCAGTATGAACCTGGTAACATCTGGAGCAGTAGCAACTGCTATTGCTGCAGCTATTACAAATATCATAGATGGAAATGGAGTGAGTTACTAATGGAAATCAAAGTGACAAGACAGAATGTTGTGGATGCAATGCTTCAGGGGGAGGCGAGTATTACAGTGGATGTAGGCGAAATCAAAGTAGAAGCCAAGATTACCAGGGAGGACCTTGTTCAGATTATCACTGCCGGGGAAACTACCCTTACTGGAACTTCCGCTGTAATCGAAGATGGAAATAAGGAGGCGTACTAACCATGAATGTACTGGTCAACGACGAAAGTTTAAAAAACATTGCTGATGCTATCCGGGCTAAGAAAAGCAGCACGACCCTGTATAAGCCTGGGGAAATGGCCGCAGCCATCCAGGCTATTGAAGTAAGCAAGAAGAACTTCACCGTGGTCCCTGTGGAAAACGAAACGATTACAATCACGCCGGCTGGTTCTGACATCACCAACAGCGGGAATAACTACACCCTGGCCTTTAACGATACCATCGTTGCCACGGTGACTGGAGATTCTGGCTATACCCCCGGGAATATTACGGTGGAAGGTGTGGACCAGGGCAGCAGCAGCGTCAACCTGCAGGTTGCTGATGGCATGGTAATCAGCGCCACGGAAGCAGCCAAGAAACAGGCTGCCGATGTCAACTTCGTTGTGCCGGCAATTACGCTGGTGGACGAGGGTAGCGGCAACTACTCCTACAACGGTACGGAACTGAAGGACAAAACCGGGGCCTACACCATGCCCACGTACAAGGTCACCAAGGCAGCTGACAGTGAAAACGTACGCGTGAACATCACCAATCCGGGACTGGAATCCATTAGCGAAGTGACCGTGGGAATCATCCAGGGAGAAAAGCGATACGGCAATAGCTTCCCCCCGGACGCGGATATCACCAGCCAGAATTTTGAAATCCCGGCTGGTGATATCGACCTCACCCAGGCTTTCCAGCTTGTTATCGTGCTGACAAGAATGGTAGCGTAAACAGAGGGAGTGATATTTTGGATGCAATTGTGATTGAAGGAATGAGCACGCTGGTGAGCCTGCTGCTGGGCGGGCTGGCGGGTTATGTGATTGCCTACGTAACCGGCCTTAGGGCCGTACGAAAGGGAATGCAGCTGATTTTGAGGGCTTCCCTCAATGATATGTATGTGCGGTTCCAACGGACGCCGCCGACAGTTGATGAAAAGCGGGTGTTCGAAGAGATGTATGAAGTATACGAACGTCTGGCGGAAAATGGCATCATGACCGCAAAACACGAAGAGGTGCTGAAGATGCCGGAAGAGGTTCGAAAATGAAGAAAGTGCAGGGCGTCCTGCTGAACCTGCTGGGATCGGTGGGCCGCATGAAGGTTCGGGGCCTGCCCCGTGCCCTGGTGATTGTGCTGATGCTGTTGATCATCGGCAGCATCCTTTTGTATTGGGCCGGTTGGATCTGGCTCTGGGCAGCCCTGGGACAGGTAGACCTCCCATCTCTTAATATGCTGCTTCAGACCCTGACCAGTGTATCCTTTATTGCGGCCATTGGCTTCATTGGGAAGGGCCTGGTGGATGAAGATGCAGACGGAGTCCCTGATGAATGGGAAAAGAAAGAAGGAGAGAATCATGTTGACACCAACATTCGTTGACTATGGTCTAGACTTTGGCTATCTGGAACCCCGAGATGTGACGGATCTGATTGTGATCCACCACACCGGGAATCCTACGGACGACGACTTAAGCGCCGAAGAAATCCATGAAAGCCACCAGGCCCAAGGATGGGCAGGCATCGGTTACCACTTCGTGATCCGCAAGGACGGAACCATTGAACTGGGGCGGCCCATGGATACCATCGGGGCCCATGCCTATGGGGAGAACAGTCACACTATCGGAATCCATGTTTGCGGCAATTTCGACATCGGCGATCCCACTGATGCTCAGATTGAAAGCTGTTCCGTCCTGGTCCAATGGCTGGCCCTGACCTATGGCCTGGAAATCAATGACGCCACGGTGGTGGGGCATTGTGATTTGATGGCTACTGCCTGCCCCGGTGAAAATCTGTATAGGCAACTAAGCAAAATCCGGGGAAAAGCCAACTGGTACGAACAGAATTACAACGAAGATGGCGAGTATATAGGCGGATAAAACGAAAACGGCGTATGGGACTCCTGGTGGGCTCATACGCCGTTTTTCTACTATGCGCTACTACTTTACTTGCAAAGAAAAATAAAACTGCTCAAAAATCAATTTTGGAGGTGAATTTTCATGGAACAGGAAGAAAAATGGAGAATCATCCTGGCAGTTGCCGGTGCATGTGCCCTTTTCATCATCGGGGGCCTGATCTACGGCTGCGGCCGGGAAAAGAAAGAGAAACCTAAGGTCATGGAATATCAGCAGACCACGGATCCGGACACCATTCAGAAAAAACTGGATGTGAGCCAGGGCACCGCCCGGGAAATTACCAGGGAAATCTATCATGTGCAGCAGTCCGATGCCCCGCCGGCCATTACCTACTACGTCCAGGCCCCGGATGTGGAAGCCGGAGCCCGGCAGGTGGCCCAGGATATTCAGGAGGGGAAACCATCCGTCCCTGCTGCGGCATCCGAGAAAACGGACAGGACCGTGGTCACGGCCGACACCAATCGGCAGAAGGTTGATGTGTACAAAATCAACCTACGGCGCAGCCATAAGATTAAAGCCGGTATTATGACGGCCGATGGCAAGACGTATGGGGGAATTGGTTATCAGGCGGGCAGGTGGACGGGTATGGTCTATACCCGAACCGGCCGAAAAATTGAGGCAGCTGCCGTCACGTACACAATCGCAGAATGGTAAAAGAAAATCCGTAAGGCTAGGAAACACCTGGCTTTACGGGTGATTTTGTGAATAAAAAGCTTGACAATACACGCTAAAACGAGTATAATGAAATCATAGAAAGGAGGTGAGAAAATGGAATGAAGGATAGAAAAGAAGCCCTTCAGATAGCGGCTAACGTAATCACGATCTTGACAGGATTGATTGCGATAGTCGAATTCCTGAAAGGCTAGACCCCAGGGGGCGGGGATTCCGTCCTGCTCCCTCTTTCATTTCATTATATCACATGAAACTTACCGTTGCATTATCCATTTTGACCATTTTAGCGTATGGCAGGGCTTGCAGTAGCAGAGACCGGCTGTCTATTACGTCTGCGGTTGTGATGGCATTGGCTCTTGGGCTTTCCTGGGGGAGGTGACAAGGTTGGATATTGAGAATGTGATGACGGCAGCAGAAGCCGCTGAAAAATGGGGCTTAAATGCCAGGACAGTTCAGCAATCTTGCACTGGCTATAAAGGCGCTCCTCCCCGGTTTACGGCGGAGGAGTGTCGGAAGGCTGGAAGAATCTGGCTGGTAACCAGGGCGGGAATGGAACGCCTCTATGGACCGGCAGACGGCAAAAAAACGGCAAAAATTTAGCGGAAAATATTATTTTTCGTGGAAACATTCAATTCAATATTAATTCATTCATCTCGATTCTATAAGCATCCCGGAAACCATGGACGAAAAGCCCTATCTGGGCTTATAATAGAGCATAATAAAATATTTGCCCAAAAGCAGAATATCTTCTTTTCGTTCCCGCAATGTGAATGTCAATGAAAAAGTGAACCACTCGCTGATGAATTTTTGAGCCACTT
>DXYB01000020.1 GCA_019416065.1 Acidaminococcus sp.
TGAAAATGGGGATTTTTAATGATGATTTTGGGTATTTTTAGCTTATCACATACAACTTATTTCATTATCGGCGTCATTGCCCTTGTGCTTAGCATTTTGATTGCCAGCAAAATTCATCACCTACTCTTAAAGCTTTTATTAGGTTATGAACCAGAACAAATTGCGAACCTAATTATCAAACACCAGGAAGTCCTAGATACATTAGACGAAGGACTTCTCGCCATTGATGAAGAAAACCGGATCTCTTTGCTAAACAAATCTGCTGTACAGATGCTTCATATTACTGATACAAGTCCTATCGGAAAGCCGGTCCTCTCTGTCTTCCCGCAATCTATATTACCAAGAACGCTACAAACCCAAAAAGCAGAATATAACGTTAATATGGAATTGAACAATATCCATTTGATTACGAGTCGTATCCCTGTTTTCGAAAGTGGGCACTTGATTGGTGCCGTTTCAATCTTTCGCAACCACACAGAGGTCATCAAGCTTTCTGAACAGCTGACTGGGGTAAATCATATGGTAGACGCTATGCGAGCCTATACTCATGAATTCACCAATAAACTTCACGTGATATTAGGTTTAATCCAATGCGGGAATCGAAATAAAGCAGCAGACTATATTATGCATATCACCACGCTACAGAAAGAAAAAATCAGTATGATCATGGATACCATCAAGCTGCCTACCATTTGTGCCCTTCTTATTGGCAAAATATATCGTGCCAATGAACTTAACATAAACTTTGATATTGATAAAAACAGCACAGTGGATACAACATCAGTCTTCTTACCAGAGAATACCATCGCCACCATATTAGGCAATCTCCTAGAAAATGCCATGGAAAGCATCAATCTCTCTAAGTCAAGCGTAAGAGAAGTCAATTTAAGTTTCTTTTATACGGAAGATGGTCTTTTCCTGACAATCAGTGATTCAGGACAAGGTATTCCCAAGAAAATTTTACCCCATATTTTTGAAAACGGTTTTTCCACAAAAGGGAAGTCTCGGGGTACAGGGTTATTCCTAGTTAAAGACTTGGTAGACTCTTATCACGGCGATATTCAGGTTACTACTGAAAAGAATAACGGAACCATAATCACAGTTTCTATAAAGAATACTTCTAAAGGAAGGAGGGAAAATCGACCATGATCCGTACAATCATAGTGGAAGACGATCCCATGGTTGCCGCTTTAAACAGACAATATCTAATGAAATCTTCCCCCAACATTAAAATTCTCGGAACCTTTGGAGATGGGCAAAGCGCCTTCGAATATCTTCGTGAAAATGCTGTAGATCTCATTATCCTGGATGTTTATCTTCCTGTTATGAATGGGCTAGAACTGCTTCAACAAATTCGCCATGAAGAAATTGAAGCAGATGTAATTATGGTTACAGCAGCAAGGAACCGGGACGAAATAAAATTAGCAATGCGACTAGGCGTTATGGATTATCTAATCAAGCCCTTTGATTTCCAAAGGTTTAAAAAAGCCATTAGGCATTTTTTCTATAAATATGATCTACTTACGGCAAAGCCAACTCTGGATCAAGGGACAATCGACGCAATTTCCTTTACGGAACCTATTGAAAAAGACTTGTCTTTTCCCAAAGGATTACAGGCCCAAACACTATCAAAAATTTTTAAATTCATTTCCTCACTGGACGATTTTACCTGTAAAGAAGTTGCAAATGGGACTGGCTTGTCGATTGTAACAACCCAACGCTACTTGAATTATCTGGTAGATCAACAGGAACTAAAAACTAGCATTGATTATCATACAGGCGGCCGTCCTAAATTAGTGTACGAACTTTTAAAAAAAAGTGATTTCAGGGAATAACTTCATTCAGTAAAATGCAGCATCACAGCTGCATAACAAGGTCTCTCTTAAAGTATTAGAAAAAAATTATCAGGATGCATCCATACATAAACGAAAATTTTGTCAGAAGATGGCTATCATAACTACAGCTTATGATACCCATCTTCTTTTTTCATTGTACAATATTACATTTTTCAGATATGCTCTAATCATAAGGTTCTGTATCAGCACGCTATCAAAGTATACAGAAATGTAAGCAGAAAGGGGTGCTCAAATGAGCGGAATGATCGGATTGGGAATTATTTCCCTTGTTATCTACGTGGCCGTCATCTTGATTTTGAATGTAGGCCTAAAACGCAGGGCTTCAGAAGCTATGATGTGGTCTTATCTTTTAATCGTTTTAGTCGCCAGTATATTCGGGAAGAAATCTTTTACCGTCATTTTTTCAAAAAGTTTTTCTTACGGTATTCACGCCGAAGTCGTCTATGCTGCCATGGCCTTTGTCTTTATGTCCTATCTCATGGAAAAAACAGGGGTTATTCTACGACTTGTGAATATTCTCAACAGTTTTATCGGCCGCTTTGCTGGCGGTAGTGGTTATGTATCCACTATTGGTTCTGCATTGTTCGGTATGGTCTCCGGCTCCGGCTCTGGGAATGCGGCTGCTATTGGTTCCATTACCATTCCTTGGATGATGCGAACAGGCTGGTCCCAAGAAAGGGCCACTTTAATCTGTGCCGGCAATGCAGGTATGGGAATGATTTTTCCTCCGTCAACATCCATGCTACTTTTACTAGGCATGGAAAGCATTGAAAAGGAACTTCCATCCGGAACATTGTACGTAGGATTATTAGGTGCCGGCTTTATCATTTTGGCATACCGTCTGGCAGTCATTTACTATTTTGCCAAAAAAGACGGTCTGAAACCGATTCCCAAAGACCAGATTCTTCCTTTTGGCCAGGCCTTGAAAGAAAATGGTTCTTCTCTCTTGATCTTCCTAGGTGTCCTTATTCCTTTGTTAGCTACAATGGGCCCTACCGGGGCTTGGGTTAAGGCGACCATGAATGCAAGCTTCCCTAAGGCATTCCGCTCCATCTCCATCGTATTCTGGATTCCTATTGTAATGTCAATTTTCACTATTCTAGAGGGTTGGAAATATCTTCCGCATACTCTTTCTGGATGGATGTCCATGATTCGAAAATCAATCGGCAAATATGCGGATGTAGGGATGCTTTTGTTTACCGCTTTTGCTGCGTCCAATATCCTAAATCAGCTGGGCATGACCAATGAAGTAAAAGCTATTTTTGCGCACTTGGGAACCTATTCCCCATTCCTGGTCATCCTTGTTATTGCGGTACTAATCACCATGATGGATGGCCCCTTTTCTGGGACTGCAACGACCAGCGCATTAGGAGCTGCTGTCTATGCGGCGCTACGTTCCATCGGCCTACCGCCCGTTGTATGTTGCGTTGCTTTTCTAAATCTGATCTCTAATGAAGGAGCTATTCCTCCTAATGCGGCACCGCTTTATATTGCTAGTGGGATTTCTAGTCTGGAAGATCCTTCAAAAATTTTCAGACCCATCATGGTGTTCTATGTCCTACCCACCATGTTGATTGCAATTTTAGTCATGTCCCGGATTATCCCAGTCATTGGTGCATGAGGTGACAAAATGAAAAAAACATTACGAACTGTATGTATGAAAATATTTGAAGTCAGCATGCCCCTATTTATTCTGCTAGGTATCCTAGTTTGGGTCGTGCAAATGGCGGCAATTTTTATGGGCCACGGAAGCTTGCTCGTATGGATTTATAAAACACTGTATCCTTGGGCTTCTACTGCTTCCAGTTTGTGCATGTTTGCTGCATTCATTTACAGCTACGTAAAAAACGCTTAACCATACCCATATGGATTAGAGGAGGTCAACTATCATGGAGTTTAGTAAAAGCGCTGTGAAAGCGGGCAGCGAAAGCAAGCATGATCTGCTGCTGCAGCTGGAACTTGTCGGTGAGACTAGAGAAATTGAATTGCACAGTAAAGTAGAAAAAAAATTTAGTGAAGCGATCCGTGCAGACGTCAACGAAGTGCTGGATGAATATAGAATCACAGGCGCCAAGGTACAGATTGACGATCTGGGAGCCTGGGATTTTGCCATTAAGGCACGGACCGAAACCGCCATTAAACGGGCCCTTGCTAAAAAGGAGGCGGCACAACATGAATAATTTATACCGTACTATGTTTTTTGTCCCTGGCAATGCTCCCGGAAAAATTGCCAAAGCAGAAATCTACGGGGCTGACTGCTTAATTTATGATCTTGAAGATGCTGTTTCCATTTATGAAAAAGATGCAGCAAGGGATCTATTATGCCGCTATCTTTCCACATATCGCCCGGACTGTCGCATTGGCGTACGGATCAACGGACAGGATACGTCCTATTATGAAGAAGATGTAAAAAGATTGGTGCCACTGAAGCCAGACTTTCTACGCCTTCCTAAATCGGAAACTGCTAAGAATATCCAAGACCTGGATCAACTCATCACAAAATTAGAAAAAGAACATAATATGCCGCAGGGTACCGTAAAAATTGCTTGCACCATTGAAACAGCACTGGGCGTATATAACGCTTACCAGATCGCCACGGCATCAACCCGTGTCATGGCCATTGGCCTTGGTGCCGAAGATTTTCGTACGGATATGCGCATGAGCCGGAGTGAAGATGCCAGCGAAATTCTTTTTGCACGGAACCAGATTTCTCTGTGCGCCCATGCAGCAAACGTCATCCCTATGGATTATGTCAATAGCAATTTTAGTGATCCGGAAGCATTTAAAAAGGATGTCGCCTTTGGTAAAATGCTGGGCTACACCTGTAAGTCCTGTATTCACCCCACACAGATTGGTTTGGTTCATGAAGTTTATACACCTACAGACAAGGAAATTATCCGCGCGAAGAAAGTAGTTGCCGTCTACAATGAAGCTCTCGCTAACGCCTCCGGAGCCATCGCTTTGGATGGGAAAATGATTGACATGCCTATTGTCAATAGGGCCAAAGCCATCTTAGCGTATGCCAGAGCGGCAGGAAAGGAGCTGGAAGAAAATGAATGACAAAGAAATGGAAGTAATAAACCAATTCCCCGGCTGGGAGCATAAAAAGCCCTTTTCAGGGGCTTATGCGACCCCTCCCGCAGGTATACATATAGCAACACGCCCAGTGAAATATTTTCACCCTGGCATGGAAAAACTTCATGATCTGGACTATATCCTAGACGCAACAGGGCTAAAAGACGGAATGACCATTTCTTTCCACCACTGCCTGCGAAATGGGGATGCCGTTATGCAGTATATCATTGCTGCTATTGCAAAAAAAGGCATCCGGGATTTGACCTTGTCCGCTTCTTCTCTTAGCAAAGTGCAGGACTGCCTGTTGCCCTATTTTGAAAGGGGTGTTATTACAGCCGTAGATACCAGTGGGGCTCGCAGTAAGCTAGGAAATTTTATACAACACGGCGGGCTGAAGAAACCGGCTATCTTCCGCACCCATGGGGGACGAGCCAGAGCAATTGAAACCGGGGAACTACATATTGACGTAGCTTTTATTGCCGCTCCTTGTTGCGATCGCTTTGGTAACATCAACGGAGTAGAGGGAAAATCTGCTTGTGGTTCGTTGGGATACGCTATGCCGGATGCAGAATTTGCCGACCACGTGGTAGCAGTAACAGACGGGTTATCCGATCTCCCTTTGGACTATGTCAGCATCCCGCAAACGCAGGTAGACTACGTAACAGAAGTCCCCACGATTGGAGATCCTTCCGGAATTGCTACTGGCTCTATCCGCGTCAGCAAAAATCCAGCTGAGCTAATCATCTCCCATTATGCTGCAGAAGTAATTGCTGCTACACCCTACTTCCATGACAACCTGGTATTCCAGTTCGGCAGCGGTGGCATGGCGATTGCTACAGCCGGATATATCCGTGAAAAAATGTTGCAATTAGGTTATACAGCTGCCGCAGGTGTAGGTGGTGTTTCCGGATTTCACGTGCAGATGCTAAAAGAAGGCCTGATCAAAACCTTCTTTGATCCCCAGGATTTTGATCTTACGGCCATCGCTTCCCTGAAAGAAAATATGCAGCATCACGAAATCTCCGCCTCTGCTTACGCTAATCCCTTCTGTGCCAGCCCATACGTCAATATGCTGGACTTTACAGTACTTAGTGCAACAGAAATGGACGTGAATTTTAACGTCAACGTACTCACTGACTCCTATGGGAAACTATTAGGAGCACCAGGTGGACACCCGGATGCCGCCGCAGGTGCTAAAATGACGATTATCACCATGCCGTTGTTGCGGGGCCGCCTGCCCATGCTACTTCCTCATGTTACTACAGTAGTGACGCCAGGAGAATCTATTGACGTCCTGGTGACTGAATATGGCATCGCCGTTAATCCCAGAAGGCCGGATATTCTCTCCTGTTTACAAGGAAAAGGCTTGCCATTAGTCAGCATTGAAGCACTAGAAGAAAAAGCACGACTGCTATCCGGTAAACCCAACGAACTGGAATTAGGCGATAAAATCTGCGGTGTTGTAGAATACCGGGATGGTACAATCATTGATACGATCCACACATTGTAATGCTGCATGAAAGGAGGGAGCCACTAATTTAGGGCTCCCTCCTTTCATACTCTCCTTCAAATCCTACTTCACATAAAACACGCTAACCAAAAATTTCCTTTATCCACTGTTGTATTTTAGCCGTTTGTGCTTCCGTCACTTCTGGCATGGGAATCGTGCAATTTGCATCCAACGGAATTCCTCTTAACACCATTGCACGTTTTAAAATTGGAATAAACGGATCTCCTATATCATAAAGAGTCATGGCCTTATCAACAATACGTTGATACTTCACGACATCATCGAATTCCTTCGCATTCAGTGCATCGGCTAACTTACGGAATAACTCTGGGCATACATTGGATAATCCCCCGATACAGCCATTACCCCCACTGATTACGTTATGGGCCATAAACTCTTCAAATCCAGATAACACTACGAAATTCGGAAATTCCGGGCGGATTATGTCGATTAATTTTCTTGTATGTCCCATTTCCGTGACAGTATCTTTATATCCCACAATATTTTTATGTTCTTGAGCCAGTTCCAACGTTAATTCCGGAGAAACATCATGTCCTGTTCTTGCGGGGAAATTATAGATATAAATATCCCCGTTAATTTGCTCCGCTAGATCTCCGTAATATTTTTTTAGTGCCGATTGCGAAAATTGGAAGTAGAATGGGCTTACAATTAGGACCGCCTTTGCGCCTTTCTCAAGCGCATAATTGGAAAGCATTACTGTTTCGTCAGCATTCATCCCCCCCGTCCCGATTAAAATTTGTGTCGCATCCTTGTATTGACAAGCAATATCTATTAGCTGTATTTTTTGCTCTTTAGGCAAGCTAAAAAATTCGCCTGTACTGCCCATAACAACGAGACCATCAACGCCACCATGAATTAGAAACTCATAGATCTTTTGATTTGCTTTTATATCAATATTTCCAGTTTGGTCAAGAGCAGTTACTACTGGTGTTAAAATCTGTGCATTCTTCATAGTACACCACAATCCTCTTTAATTCCTGACAATGGTAATTACCGTTTCGTTTAGGGATACGGCCATTGTTAAAATTTTACACAAAATTGCAAACCCTTGCAATAGCCATCTCAGTATAACCAAGGGCTTCTGCTTTTGTATATTTACCGTCTGCCACTTCATGGATTTCTTTCATTAGTTCGTCGCCCATCTCGGTCAACGTCTTTGTCCCGTAAACTAATGGACTGGCATCAATGTCAATATTATCCTCCATATTTTTATAGGTGATTTTATTTGCTGTTATTTTAATAACAGGTGCCAAGGGGTTCCCGGTGGGAGTGCCTCTTCCAGTAGAAAACACTATAATTTGCGCACCACCAGCTACCATAGCGGCGACGGAAGAAGGATCATTTCCTGGCGTATCCATAATAACCAGGCCTTCTTTTCCAGCCACTTGCTTAGCATAATCGTAAACTGCTGAAATCTGACGGTGACCAGATTTATGAATACAGCCCAGGGATTTCTCTTCCAATGTTGTGAGCCCCCCAGCTTTATTTCCCGGAGAAGGATTTCCTTCACGCACTTCTTCTCCAACCAATTGCAGTGCTTTTTCATACCTGTGAATAATTTCAAAAATGCGTTCTTTAACTTCAGGAGTCTTTGCCCGCCGTGCCAGGATATGTTCGCCACCAATTAATTCTGTGGTTTCCGATAAAATAGAAGTTCCACCCAAATCTACCATACGATCACTAGCTTCTCCGATCAACACATTCGATGCCAACCCACTAGTAGGATCTGATCCGCCGCATTCTGTACCCAAAATAAGTTCTGACATAGGAAATTCTTCTCTTTGAAGCAGCGCAGCTTCCTGTACAAATTGTTTTGCTGCACGTGTTGCACGTTCTATAGTTTTAATGGTACCACCATTTTCTTGAATAATAAAAGTCGCTAGTGGCTTATTGGTTCTTTGCTTTATTGCTTCTGTAACCAAGTCCATTTGGCAGTTTTCACACCCCAAAGAAATCACGATGGTCGCATAAACATTGGGATTTGCTGCGTAACCAGCTATTACATCCATAGTTAATTCCTGATCGCTAGGAACCTGAGAGCATCCCAATTGATTATTAAAGGTTACAGCTCCCTTGACATTTTGTGCAACAATTCTTGTAGTATCAGAGGCACAAACGCTAGCAGGAAGAATTAATACATAATTACGAATACCCACGCGACCATCCGGTCTTTTATATCCAAAAAATGTTTTCATGACAGCTCCCCCTAAACTTCCTGTTCCAAATTTTCTCTATGACTGGCTACATTATGAACATGTACATGATCTCCTGCATTTATATTAGTCGCGGCAATCCCAATATGCTCGCCATATTTTACAACAGGTTGTCCCTTTGGGATAGCGCGTATGGCAAGCTTATGGTAAATAGGAATATCTTGCGTTACCGTTAACTCTTCTTCCTTTCCATTCTGAAACCGCACATCCGCTTTTAATCCCTTCTTCAGCGGTTCAATCGCTACTGCTACATTATCTTTACTGTCAATCACAACTGCATTTACCATAATGACCCTCCTCAAATAACAGATTCTTTACTAAAATCCTGTCCAGCAAGCGGGAACTTCGGACACCCATATTTTTTTGCCCACCATGAGGTAATAAACGGAACCAAAATTGCAGTAACAACAGCTGCGGCTGCGACTTGTGCCGTCGCTACTGGCTCATATGGTGCCCACGCCGGGTCAATGAGTGCTACTGCGGCAGGTACAGCAACCGCATTGCCAGCAGTGGTAGATACTCCCCAGGCTGCATAACCCGGTCTATGACCAATAAAACGTTCACAAAACAGAATAAAGATTCCTCCTACAAAGCAACAAATCAATCCTAGCAGAATTCCGCCCATTCCGCCTTTTGCCAGATTTGTCAATTTGATGCCTGCCCCTAGACAGAACCCTACAAATGGAATTAGGATACTTCCTGCAGGAGCCAGTGTTTTTTGAATTTCTTTATCTAAGTTTCCGAGGATCATACCAACTAATAACGGCCCAATCGCTGCAATCAAGGCGATGAAAGGGATATTGGCTAAGCCAGAAGCTCCCATAGCAACTAATGTTAAAAACGGGCCATCATTAATTGTCAGTAATGCCATGCTGGCACAATCTGTCTCATCCCCAAACTCTGTCATAAGAGCCAGATACACAGACCCGTTAGAATTAGTGACCGCACTAATAATTGCAAGAGTCGTTAACCCCAAGAATCCCGCTTTTCCACATAGCAACCCTACAACAATTCCGATAGCTGCACCAATGATAAACTTAGAAAGTAAGAGCAAACCTCCACGCTTTAATACTTTTGGCATGTCTGCCAGCTGTAATGTCGTTCCTAAGCAGAAAAGCTGTATTCCGATTGCTGTTGCGGATCCTGCACTGGTAAAAGTAGCCGTCGTAAAAGAACCAATTTTTACAACTTCTGGTATGAACGTATTGATCAATGATCCTAAAATCATCGGGACTACCATCATTCCAGCAGGTACTTTTTTTACTTTCTCTAAAATTTTCATGTTTCTCCCCCTTCCAGGCCTCCTATTTAACTATACTTTTATAATAGTCAAGTCCATTTTTATGTACAATATAGTTTTTTATACACGTTGTTGAAGCAACGTAATATTTGTGTCTTTCTGTTCTTTTCATGATATAATAAATATGTATTCGTATATTCAAACTGTGTTTTGGAAAGGAAATTCTAATGGCTACCAAAGATCCATTTTCACCGCATAGACCAACAGCTAGAGTCTTGGACATTTTAGAATTATTAGCATCCAATACAAATGGCTTTACCTTATCTGAGATTGCTGACAAAATTTCTGCCGCGAAAGGAACTCTGTTTCCAGTATTACGCACTTTATGCCTTAGAAAATTCGTCCTCCACGAAAAAGCGACAGGAAAATATACTATAGGGATCTCTGCTTTTTGTGTTGGAGAGTCTTACACTAATAACAGAAATATTATTCAATTTTTTCATGAAGAGATGCTTGCTATTGTTGAGCAGGTTGGTGAAATTTGCCAACTAGGAATTTTAGACAATTCCGATGTGCTCTACCTTGCTAAAGTAGATAATAAAGAAGCTATTCGCTTAGTTTCTCATGTCGGGAAGCGTCTCCCCGCCTACTGCACGGCATTAGGAAAAGCATTATTAAGTGAACACTCTTTAGATGAATTACGAGCACTCTATCCATATGGTCTCCGCGTTCGCACGCCTCAAACTATCACATCCTTCATTAAACTGGAAAAAGAATTGCAAGAAATTCGCAGATCACAGATTGCCAGCGAGTATGAAGAATGCTCAAAGTATCTTACCTGTTTAGCTACGCCCTTGCGTTCAGAGGGAAAAATTATTGCTGCCCTGAGTGTAAGCACCCCGACTTTTCGTCTTGACAAGAACAAGACAGAATTAACAAAACGTATCCTACTCTATGAAAAGGAAAAGATTGAAACTTACCTGAACGCAGAGCAATTTAACAGCGCAGATTTTATTTTTTGAGATTTTCTCTATGGCGGTCATCGAATAAAGTATGGATATAAAAACGGCTCCTACAGGAAAATAAAAACTAATCCTAAAGGAACCGTATATCATTCTTGTTCTATTAAAAGTATAACCTCTGGTCTCTACGCTTCATATAAGAGTCCATTATGTGGAAAGTCAGCAATCCGGCCCGGGGCAATTCCAGCGGCAAAATAATATTCTCTTTTCCCCAGCGACTCCCACTAGTACTCCCACAGGATCTATTAGTACCAATAAGACCATTTGTTCTCACATGTTCACTTGAAAAGATTGACAAAACCCATAATAACAAACGAATTCACAATATTGATAAACAAGCTCCCCACAAGAGGCACTATAAAAAATGCGCGTGGTGAAGCTCCATATTTATCCTCTACTGACTGCATATTCGCCATCGCAGTAGGAACGGCGCCCAATCCAAATCCACAATGCCCAACAGCAATCATTGCCGCATCGTAGGATTTCCCCATAAACCTAAAAGTAACCAGCACCGCAAAAAGGAACATCATAATAGTTTGAGCAAAGAGCAGAATTAGCATCGGAATTGCCAAGTCAGCCAATTGCCAAAGTTTAAGCGTCATCATGGAAAGTGCAAGGAAAATATAGAGGGAAATATTACTTATCGTTTGAATAGCAGTAAGGCGTAGCCTAAAGCAATCCGTGTGATCCGCAATATTTCTTACAATCAATGCCGCTGTCATACCCCCTACTGAGGCAGGAAATGTCAATCCGAATTCTGACAATACAGCAGAAATAACGCAGCCAAATCCTACTGTCAAAAGCAGTTGATAGGTGGCAATTGTCAAAGTCCGTTCACGGGATTCCCTTGTTTCTGTGAGCACCTGTTCTTCTTTTATATCAACGGCAGCCGCATCTTCGCTTTTTAGGTTATATTTTTCGATTAGGAATCGGCCAGTCGGTCCTCCTATAAAACTCCCTGCAACAAGGCCAAAAGTTGCTGCTGCCAAAGAAACAGTCGTTGCGGTATCAAGGCCTACGCTTTCTAGTACCGGTGCAAAAGCGGCGGATGTTCCATGCCCTCCCGTCATAGGAATAGATCCTGTAGCAATCCCAATTAGCGGACTAATTCCCAATACCTTGCAAAGGATAACACCTAAGCCATTTTGCATAACTACCAAAAGGGAAGATAGCACCAAGAATATGATTACCTGCGGCCCCCCCTTTTTTAGCAGCTTCCAGCTTGCCGTAAATCCGATTCCAGCATAAAACAGAAGCATAAATAAGTCCTTAAATGCCATGCTAAATTTTATGCCAAAAGCTCCAGTTTCATGTCCCAGCAAAATTAGAATCGTGCATAAAAAACCACCGATAACAGGAATAGGGATGCAATATTTTTTTAGCACATTACAATGATTACGTACAATCTCTCCGACCAGTAGTATGATCACCGCAACAGCAATTGTATGGTACTGATTGAATGTTATTGTCATTTTGCTCCCCTCCATCTTTCCTGCAGGATTTTTTTACACAAGCCCTATTTCAATCAAGCACAACCTTTCCTTCCTTTAAAATATACTTTCCATCTGCGACCAAGGTAGCATCTTTCATGATTAAATCATAATGACATGCCGCTTTGATCTTTCCGCCTAAAGTGATACTAGTCCCGATCCCAATATGGGCCGACCCGTAAACGCCTTCATCTTCCAGCATAAATCCCATAAAATGACAATTTGGATTAAGACCAATCCCGTTTTCAGCTATGTTAAAAACATTGGGATCTTGTTTTGACTCTAAGTCAGCACGTAAAATATCTGCTTGCTTGCCCCCTGTTATTTTTGTTATAAAACCATTTTCCACTGTGCAAACAACAGGTTCATCCAAAACTCCTATTCCCAAATATGGAATACTGGCATCGGCAACAATAATTCCATTTGCACTTCCTTCCACAGGTGAAACATTGGCTTCGACTGTAGGAACTGTAGAAAATTCTCCTTTCTCAACCATGCAATATAAGGAATTTCCTCTTCTTCCTTTTGCACTATACCTTAAATTGGTCCCTTGTTTGGTTGATAAAAGCAACTCTGAGGCCCCTGCCATTGCATTTGCAACAGCTTTACATTCAATTTTTGCCTTTCGAAAATCACATTCTATGCCACCATGAATCATCATATTCTCTTCAAATTGTGTAAGCACAACACCTCGCGCCCCGTAAGTCAATGCTTCTTTTACAGCCTGTGTATGGGTAATAGATTTTCCTACGACACAAATGAACGCCTGGCTTGCTTTCATGGCTGCAGCGATAGTTGCGGGAGGCTCTTCGCTGTCAATTAGGCGAGATTCCATAACAGATAAAATAGCATGCGCTCCCAATGCCTCTGCGGCTTCAGCAATTACTTCTGCGATAGAAAACTTTAAAGGATCCGTAACAATTAGGACCTCTTCGCCTGGCTGTACATTAACACACGTTTGAACAATTTTTTTTGCACCTTTAGCCATTTGAAAATTTTTCATTCTAATCATCTCCTCAATATTATATATTCTATAGAATTATATAGATACTACAAAAGCCCCTCTTACGGCATGTGGCCCTTTCTCTTTGTTTCAATATATTCTTTCCCATTCAAGATGTGCTCCTTCATTGCAGCCTGCGCAGCTTTCAGGTCTTTATTCTTCAGCGCACTCAAAATTTTACTATGTTCTATAATAATATTGTTCCGTCGAATTGTATTACTGGCTGAGAATTTCATATCCCTGGCAAGGACATTATCCAAAGAGTCAATGAGTTTATATAAAGTCTTGTTATTAGCAACATCATAAATGATATTATGGAATCTTCTGTTTATTTTTGCTGTATCAAACATGTCCGTCGTTATTTTGCTATAATGAATTAAATCTTCGATTTTTTGAAGCGTATTGTCATCAAATTTATCAATTGCTAGTTCCAGCGCCAAATTCTCCAGTGCTAATCTGCAGCGGTAAACATCCTGGATCTCCTCATCATTGATACCATGTACAATGGCCCCTTGGTAAGGTATCAACTCAATGAAGCCCTCACTTGCTAGTCGTTTGAATGCTTCTCTTACTGGTGTCGCACTTACGTTATATTCTTTGGCAACATGCTCTTCTCTCAAACGACTTTCCGGCTCTATTACTCCACTAATAATTTTATCAACCAATACTTGGTAAACTTTTTCACTTAATGTGACTTTGTCAAAGCCATCATTCCCAAAAGAATTCACTTTTCTCACCTTCTCTATATTCTATATAATATATGATATTCCCAAAATTTGCAAAGCTAACTTCCTTTTTCCTTTCGCACGTGCTATTTATGTCAATTATTTTACAACTGTTAATCGTAAAAAATCGCCATAAATGCCCATGATGGAATATTTTTGACCCATTTGGCAGTTACAAGTAGTCATAGAAAAAAGCTTCTTAGGTACCTTCTTGAACAGTCTTCTTCTCCCCCAGGATATCTACCAGCGTCCTTTTTTCTGTATGTTTCATATGAGATTTCATAGCCTGTACTGCTAGCTTAGAATCTTTCTTTTGTAGTGCAAGCAATATCCTCCCATGTTCCATAAATACTTCATTAGCAAATTGCTGCTTAGCAAAAGCGAGTTGATTTTCAACTCTCAGAAAGTTCTCTCGGATTTTTTGGTTGATTTCGATAAGCCAACTATTCCCCGTTGCTTCAAAGATCAAGGCATGGAACGCACAGTCATTCCGATATAACTCAGCAGAATTATTTTTTTCACCCAGCTCCAGCATTTCATTATATGTGGTCTGAAGTCGTTTTATTTGATTATCTGTAATCCGGTTAGATGCCAATTCCACCCCGAAAACCTCGATATTCTTTCTCAGTTCAATAATATCAAGTGCTTCCTTTCTGGTAATCTCTTTCACTTCAAACCCTCTACCTCTAACAAAATTTACAAATCCTTCACTCTGCAAGGAAATCAGCGCTTCCCGCACGGGTGTTCGACTAATGCCGAGTTTATTACAAAAATCATCCTGCGAATAAACAACACCACTTTTAATTCTCCGATACAGTATTGCTTCTTTAATCTGTTGATATGCCTGGCTTTTCAGTGACGTCGTATGTAGAGGGCCTTTATTAGTAAAATATGTATTGTTTTGTTGATCCACCCCTAGATCTCCTCCTAATAGTTTAGTGTCATAATTATACTACACTCGAGAAAAAAGAGCTAAGCCAAAAATGGATTAGCTCTTTTTCTCCCACACTATTTAAAGATTTTTGGCAGGAATAATGTTAATTCTGGAATATAGGTTACCAATAGCAAGACAATAAGAAGAACTCCCAGCATGGGAAGCAAATCATGCATTTGTTCTTTTAAGCTTATTTTTGCTATAGATCCCGAGACAAACAGGCAAACACCAAGCGGTGGTGTACACATCCCAATAGTCAGATTAACTGCAATGATCAATCCAAAATGGATAAGATCAATACCCAGTGTTTTTACCAAAGGAATAAACAGCGGAGCAAAAATAACAATAGCACTAGTAGTGTCAATAAAAGTTCCTGCAATCAAGAGGACAATATTGATAATCAGTAGCAGCGCATATTTGTTGGAAACCGTTTCTTGTAGGTAGGCAGTTACTGACTGCGGCACCTGATTGACGGTGATTACCCAGGTAAATAGCGATGCGCAGGCAACCACAATCAAAACTTGTCCACTGCTTTTAGCACTATTTACAAGCGCTTCCCAGAAAGTTTTCCAGTTCATCTGCCGATAGATCAGTGTACTGACTACAAGAGCGTAAAAAACAGCTACAGCACCGGATTCAGTAGGCGTAAAAATCCCTGACATTATCCCACCAATGATAATGATAGGCATGATGAGTGCCAATACTGTATCCTTTCCAGTAGAAAGAATGTCGGCCAATGTTGCTGCGCTCTCTCGTCCCACATAATGACGCTTTTTTCCTATAAAATAGCAGTAGATCATCAATCCAATGCCCATTAGGATGCCTGGAATGACTCCCCCAATAAATAAAGCTCCAACACTTACGTTGGCCAAAGTACCATAGACCAAAAGAGGAATAGAAGGTGGAATAATCGGCCCAATGGAGCCGCCACAGGCCAGTAGTGGTGCACTAAAAGTGTAATCATACCCTTTTTCTTTCATGAGCGGAATCATAATTCCACCTATAGCAGCGGTAGCTGCTATAGCAGAACCTGTAATAGCGGCAAAGAACATACAAGCCAAAATGCTAACCATGGCAAGTCCGCTGGGAAAATGACCCAGAAGCGTATCCGCGAAGTCCACCAGGCGCTTTGACATTCCTCCCCGATACATGAGTTCCCCTGAAAGCATAAAAAGCGGAATAGCAATAAGGGCAATGCTATCTACCCCACCAAACATACGCTGAATAACAATCAGAAGGTTGAAATCCTGAGCATTCAGGATTCCTAAGGAAGTCATTCCAAGAGCAAAAGAAATGGGGATTCCCAGCAAGAACATAATGAACAAGCCAAGAATAATGCTCATGATTTTCTGCCTCCTTCCTTCATTTCCCGAATCTGTCCGACAATATTCTGCATAACATAAAAGATCATTCCCAGGGCTGACAATGGGATTCCTAGGTAATAGTATGTCATCGGCAACATTAAATAAGACGTGGTCTGGATTGATCCCATTTGAGCAAAGGAGAAGCCGTAAGCTATAAGAAATAGGAAAAATCCTAACAAGATCACATTGATAAGAATTTCTGCCTTCTGCCGTCCTCTTTTGCTTAGCATTGTCAACAAGACATCCACATTAAGGTGAGAGTTGTCTCGGACGCAATACGCAGCGCCAAAATAAATCATATAGGTAAAAGCCAGACGTATGACATCCTGAGACCAAGGCAATGGCGACTTCAGAAGATACCGAAAGATCACAGCCAGAAAGGTGACAACGAAAATAACTCCGGAGGAGATTCCCAAGACGAGCCGGATTAATCCCGTCACAACATGATCAATTTGATGCAATGCGTTCATAATATCACCCCGTAATCATCAGTTAGGCATTTCTCTAATGGACGTCTTCACAAGTTCTACCAATTCAGGTTTCACAAGCTTTGCTACGGCAGGTTCCTTGTACAAATTCTCTGTGGCTTTCTTAAAGGAGGTAATATCAACTTCATCCACTTGAAGCCCTGCCGCCTTCATCTCTGCCATCATTTTAGTTTCCTTTCCATTGATATCTGCTCTCTGAGCATCTCGTGCGTACACAGCCGCTTCATCAATGGCTTTTTGATATTGTGCAGGAAGACTATCGTAAAATCGCTTGTTGATAAGGGCACTTCCTGCAGCATAGGTATGCCCATCCAGGCTCATGTATTTCTGTACTTCATAGAACTTGGAGCTTGCAATAGAAGCAATAGGATTCTCTTGCCCGTCTACCATTCCTTGCTGCAAGGCCGTATACAGCTCAGCAAACGGGATTGGGGTTGCAGTAGCATTCAAATCATGGAGCAAGGCAAACCACACGGGTGCTTCCTGGACACGAATTTTTAGTCCTTGCATATCGGAAGCGGTTTTCACAGGGCGTTTGTTATTTGTGAAATGCCGAAATCCTAGTTCAGCAAAGGCAAGATGTTTAGCTCCCTTTGCTTCGAATTTGGGTTCTAAGTAATCTTGCAAAGTGTGGTCTAAGACATAGTAGGCCTCTTTCTTGCTTGCAAACAAATAGGGAATGGAGAGGATCTGTGTTTCTGGGACCCATGAAGGCAGTGTGCCGTCAGAGGTAACGCAACACATCTCAATTGTTCCCAGTAAAACGGATTCAGCCATTTCTCGTTCATTACCAAGTGCGTTATTGGGATAGATTTCAACAACCACTTTTCCACCGGTTAGTTCCTCTACCTTCTTCTTGAAATATTTTCCATAGACTGTATATTGGTGCTGGTCGTTTCCTGTGGACCCAAACTTAATCTTATAAACGCCGTTTTTATCCGCTCCTTTTGGGCCTGTACTGCTACAACCTGCTGAAGCTAAAAGGCCCATGGACAGCAGAACAATCCCTAACAGTTTCGCAAGCTTTTTCATACTCACCGCTCCTTTTCACTGATCTCTTTGACAGTATATTGAAAAGTCAGCTTTCTATTCAGCACAGGGTCTATCATCTCCCCTCTGAATACCGAACCAAAGACAAATCCCGCTTTGACAGGAACAGTTCCGGAATAAATAATACTGTGACTCACAGAGCCTACTCTCTTATGAAGCTCATCCAAGATAACGTCCACAGGAAGAATATCAGCCAAGGTTCCATCCTGGTATAATTTTTCTTCTCCCCCTACAGTCTGATATGCTACAAGTTTTATTTTATCCCAATGTTCCTTTAATTCCTCATAATCCCACACTAGCTTCCCGATTGGTTTGGGGCAGAGTTGCTTTGCCTTAGGCACATTACTACCTTCTAATTTGCGGTCTGTATGATCACTACCTACGCCGATATACACCTTATCCCCTTGGGTTATAATGACATATTCCACTTCTCCGCAGGAATCACTTCCCACAAAGTCAATCTCCCTATCCTGGGTGAGTAACATCGTAGACATTTGAAAAATTGTAGGAATCTTTAGAGGCACTGGTACGCCAAATTGCTCTTTTAGTTCCTGAATATGTTCCAAAGTTTTTGCCTTATTTCTGCCAGCATATCCAATAGCATACAAGGAATCAAAAACCACGTCCAAATCAGTAACCGAATCTTTCTTTTCTAGCTGAAAACGAATTGTTGACATAATGTACCTCCTTACAACTTGGCGTATAATTCAGGCCGTCTATCCACGTAAACGTTGATACTAGAACGGATATCATGCAGAATGCTAAAGTCGAGATTAGCAGAAATAATTTTCTCCGTACAATTTGCTTCTGAAAGGATATGTCCCCAAGGATCTAAAGCAACGGAATGCCCCCCATACAGCGTTTCACCTGCAGCCCCACAAGAATTGCAGGCAGCCAAAAATACTTGGTTCTCTACGGCCCTTGCTTTGGTCAGAATCTGCCAGTGGGCGGTTCGTACGGCCGGCCACTGTGCTACGACGAATAGAACATCAATCCCTTTTACCGCAATTTTTCTGCTCAATTCAGGGAACCTAATATCATAGCAGATGATGATACCACAATTGTGCCCATCCAGCTGGAAAAGAGCCAGATGATTCCCCTTTCCATAAAAATCATCCTCATGCATTGGTGTGAATACATGTATTTTGTCGTATTCTCCAACACAACATCCATTTCTATCAAAGACAAGAGCTGTATTGTATACAGTATCGTTCTTCAGATTAGAGACGGAGCCAGCAACAATATTTAACTTCAACTCTTTTGCTAGCATCCCAATTTCTTTTTTTGTACGTTCTCCATTTTGATCGCAGAGTTGAGCAAGATGCTCTTTAGGGAAAAAGCCTGTATTCCAAGTTTCTGGTAGCACAACAACATCAGGATGCTTATCAGCAGCTTGCCGAATTAACTCAGCAGCATGCTTGTAATTATAGTCTGGGTCTGCAAATTTCATCTTCATCTGTAAGATTTCGACTTTCATAAAGGCACCGTCCTTTCTCCAGAATATGATATGTAATATATTTCTATTTTCTATAAAGAGAATATCACTTTAATACTGTGGCGTCAATTCCATTTTTGTAACACGAAACCCATATGTACGGAGGTCATATTTCCAAAACACATGAAACCAACAAGCATAGCAGCTAGTAATAAAGGTATTTCCACCCCGTGTAAGAAAAATAGCTCGGCTTTCTTTCATAAAACTAAAAAAAGATGTCCCATTTTCGTAATCGCTTTTCAAGAGTCCGGTAATATCTGCACTGTGGGGCAGGATATGGTCAAAGTGAATAGAGCCTCTTTTCGACCGCATTACCAATTATGTTTACGCGGGAAAAGTCTTGCCAGCATAGCATCAACCTCACGTTTTTCAGCATGGAGATACTGCGTCAGTTGACGCTTAAATAATGTGAGTTCATAACGGCGCAACTTTTCATTACTATATTCTGTTGCCATAAATACGTCATACGTTGGATTAGATCCTCCCAAGGCCGCCACTGCACAATGATTACCTTTTGCTAGTTGTTCTTTTAAGAAACAAAGCGGAGCAAAGAACCAATAGTCATGCTCCATAAGGCTCCAAGCAACTTGATAGGAATCGACGGTATAAGTTGGAGAAACGCCAATGGGCACATAGCGTTGATACCATTTCCGAAAGCTGTATCCGCAATTAATGTAGATCATTTTTTCCATATTAAGGTCTTCTGGTGTCAGGAGTTTTTTGTTGTAGATTGGCGTAGCGCTAAGAATGAGTAAAGGTTCTGAATAAAGCAGTTTTGTATTGATTCCAACCCCCAGTTTTTCTTCAAGGCAAAGCCCCAAATCCAGCTCATTCAAATGTAATTCATCATATATGGTGGCTGTATGAGTGGTTCGAATAGTAATTTTCCATTTTTTCTCATCCTTCCCTAAGGCAAGAAAAAAAGCTCGGAGCAGGTAATTGTTGATACTGTTGGTGCTCCCCACCTTAATCTCCAAAGATTCTGTACGTTGGTTAAAGTTCATCACTGCATTATCTATGTTAATCCATGACTGCGCTAATGGTAAGAAACGTCTTCCATTGGTTGTCAGCATTGCCTGTCTGGTCCCCTTGCCGCGGTGTATCAAAGAAGTATTCAGCTTTTTTTCCAAGAGTTTAAGACGGTAACTAACGGTAGCCTGGGATACGTATAGTAATTTAGAGGCTTTGCTAATATTATTGACCTTAGCTAAGGTAAGAAAGGTTTCAATAAGTTCTTTTTCCATGATAAATATCGCCTCCATAAAGCGAAATTATAAAATTGGTTGATATATGTTTATAATAGCATTGATAATTAAAAACGGCAACGCTACATGAAGTTTCAAAATTTATGCTATGATTTTGGATAAGAAGGAATAGGGAAAAGGTCTCCAAGTATAAATTATTAAAATCTCTTATATTATATATTCCTCGCCTTTGCTTTTATTTTTACTGATAATTATGTAAGCTTGAAATTACAAGAATTGTTTGATTATTTTATGATTGTATTGTTTACGAAAATATTATATGAGAAGGGGATTGTTATGAAAATTATGGATTGTACACTGCGGGACGGTGCTAATGTAGTAGGGGCCGGGTTTTCAAAAGAATTAACCAAGCTAATGTTGGAAGGACTAATCGAAAGCAATATTGATACCATTGAAATGGGGCATTGCACAGGGCTGGGAAGTATGAAACATGGAGGGAAAAAGGCTCCTGTCACAGACGAAGAATATCTGGATGTCATTGCGCCATTCGTAGGGAAAGCTCATATTGGGATGTTCCAGGCTGCTGCCAATGCGGACGAGGAACTCATGGCGCTAGCTAAGACTAAAGGCCTTGCATTTCTACGTGTCGGCATTAATGCTAGCGAAGGAAAAAAAGCAGAAAAGGCTATTAAATTGGTTCGCAAGAATGGATTAGAGGCTAAATTTAGTCTCATGAAAGCATATGTGTCCACGCCAAGAGAGCTGGCTGAAGAAGCAAAGTTATTGGAATCTTATGGTGCTCAGGCTATCACAATTATGGATTCAGCAGGCTATATGTTCCCAGATCAAGCCGCAGCATATACAGAAGCGCTTGTAAATGCAGTTTCCGTGCCCATCGGTTTCCACGGCCACAGCAATATGGGGTTGGCTATTGCTAATGCGTTAGCCGCCGAAAAAGCAGGTGCAGCGTTTATTGACTGTGGACTTATGGGCATGGCTAGAAGTGCCGGTAACATTATGACAGAAGTTGCTATTGCTGTCTTTCAGAGGGAAGGCAAAGCCGCAGAATATCCATTGTATACATTGCTTGATTTTATAGATAATCGTCTCATGCCGGCAATGGAGAAGGAAGGCTATCACAATCCGCTAAAGCCTCTTGATCTAGTTCTGGGCATATCGGGTTGCCATTCCAGCTTTGTCCCTATTTATAAGGAAGTCGCCGCTGCCAAAAAGGTCAATTTGTATCAGCTAATCGTCGAAACGTCCAAATTGGATCGTAAATACCCGACACGTACCCTGATGGAACAAGTAGCAGAATCTTTATCGTGAGGAAAGCACTATGATTGTATATCTCAGTGAATATATTGATCCAATGGCCCGTGCTAGGTTGGCAAAAAAGGTTCAACTTGTTGACAGCTTCGAAAAAATCGAGCAGATTGATGCAGTCCTATTACGTGGGCTTACTGTAGATGCAGACTTCATGGATAAGGCAAAAAGCCTGAAGCTTATTGCCAAGCATGGCGTCGGCGTTAACAACATTGATTTAGAAGCTGCTAAAAAGCGTGGCATCATGGTAACCAATACGCCTGGTGCCAATGGCGATTCTGTAGCAGAACTTGTAGTCACGCTTATCTTGGCCTTAGTTCGTCGGCTGCGCGAAGCGGATGCTGCAACCCGGGACGGGACAATAACACGAATTGCTCCGCCGGAGTTGCGAGGAAATGAAATTGGCGGGAAAGTACTTGGTCAACTCGGTATTGGGAACATTGGTGCACGTGTGGCGCGCATTTTGAAAAATGGCTTTGGAATGAAAATCATTGCCTACGATCCTTGGGCTCCGGAAGCGTTTTTCGAAAAATATCAGATAGAGCGGGCAACAAAACTTGAAGACATTCTAAGTACAGCTGATATTATCAACATCAGTTTTGGACTTACAGATGCCACAAGGAATTTGATCCATGGGGATCTTTTTGATCTGATGAAAAAAAACGCTATTCTTATTAATGCGGCCCGTGGGGGCATCGTAAATGAACAAGATCTTTATATAGCTCTAAAGAATAAACGTATCAAAGCGGCTGCATGTGATGCTTTTGTAAAAGAGCCGCCGCGTAGCGACAATCCTCTTTTCGCGCTCCCAAATTTTATCGGTACCCCTCATCTCGGTGCTGATACGGAAGAAGCACTGCAAAAAGTAGGTCAAATGGTCGTTGACGAAATTCTTCGAGTAGCAGATGGTAAAGCTCCGCTACACCGCGTTGTTTGAGGAGGAAAAAAGTATGAATATCGCTGTTGGTAAAGTATTTATGACGGCAACCAATGACCTGGCACTGCTTATGGTCTTCATGGTCATTGGTGTTGTTCTCCTGCAAGTTATAAAACCCCTGCAAAAGCTTTTTCTGCCTGCTGGTCTTATCGGTGGAGCAGTTGCTTTGGTATTAGGACCGCAAGTCTTGGGGCTAGTGCAGTTGCCCAAAACCTGGAACGGATTGCCAACGCCTATGATTAACGTAGTGCTTACCTGTGCCATTTTTGGTGTAACCATTAATCGTACAAAGATGAAAAACTATCTGGGAGCCATTAACCTTATTGTATTGACTTATTTTGCCCAAATGTTTGTGGGCTGTCTCGTAGGTATTGGGCTAGGAAAAATCTGGAAAAGCTTGCCATACAGCTGGGGGCTGATGACGGTCTATACATATTGGGGTGGACACGGAGCCGCTACGACGGCTGGCACAGTCTTTGAATCTCTTGGTGTCCCAGATATGGTCAGTTTGGGCATCATTATGGCAACCTTTGGTCTTATTATCGCCATGGTCGCCGGAATTCCTCTTGTCAACTACGGCGTCCGTAAAGGTTGGGCTACTAATGTTTCCACAGAGGAAAACAGTACAGACATCCCGACTATTCTGGTTCCAGAAGAAAGAAGGAAACCGCTGGGCTTTGCTTCTGTTACCTCTGAATCCGTAAATGGACTGGCATTGCAACTTGGCTTTATCCTACTCAGTATCTTTATTGGTAGTACACTTTTCCAGACTCTAGCTAAAGTACCTATTCCTGTCTTTTCTTCTGTCATGAAAATGATTCCAGCACTACTGTATGGTATTGTCGGTGCCATTATCCTATGGGCTTTTATGCGCAAAACTGGTACGGATCACTATGCAGATATGGCCTCTGTTAATACAATCTCCGGTGTTGCCCTGGATATATGTGTTTGCTCGGCGACGGCCACGCTGAACTTAAAACTTTTTGCATCATTTTTGGCACCGCTTTTGATCCATCTGGTTTGCATCATCATTCTAATGCTCTTTATATGCGTCATACTGTTGCGCCGTTGGATGAAACATGACTGGTTTGAACTTTGTCTCATGGCATTTGGACAAGGCCATGGTTCCACGCCATCCGGGCTTGCACTGGCTCGCTGTGTAGATGCAGACCATAAATCAACAAGCTGGGAAGGATTTGGTGTAGCCCTTGGTGTATTTACGCCAATTACATCAACCCTTGCGGCAGTGTTACCTTTCGTAGCCGTTCATAGCCAATGGATTCCAGTCGGGATTGGCCTTATCGTAACAATTGCTTGTTTGCTCTTTGGTGAAAAAGTAATCAAGCAACAAGCTTAATGTGTAATAGAGGAGAGAAAACAAAATGGCAAAAGTATTATATACAGAAAACGTTGATCCCATAGGTCCGGAAATGCTAAGAAATGCTGGTATAGACGTCACCATGGCTGATCGTAATGAAAAGCTCATTGAAAAGGAAATGTTGACAGCCGATGCAGTTGTAACCAGAATATATGAACTTCCTATTTCTATGCTGGAAAAGGCAACCAATCTGAAAATTGTAAGTAAACATGGAGTGGGCTATGATAACATACCGGTAGACTGGTGCAAAGCTCATGGCATTGCTGTCACCATAACACCTGGGGCTAACAGTCAATCCGTAGCAGAACACACAATTGCACTCATGCTAGCACTTGCGAAGAACTTAGCAATTGTAACAAAAGCCTATCGAGAAAAAGGTTTTATTGCAAAAAATTCGGTGCCCGGGATGGAAATCTTGGGCAAGACTCTAGGGATCATCGGTATTGGTCATATTGGTAGTAAAGTTGCCAAAATGGGATTAGGTCTAGGCATGAAAATCATTGCTTATGATCCCTATGTAAAGGCAGTCCCGGATGGTGTTGTCTTACTGGATAATAAGAACGATGTGGTCTCTCATGCGGATGTGTTGACGCTACATACTGTGCTTAACGAGGAAACGCGAAACATTGTGGGCGCCCAGGAAATTAATCTAATGAAACAAGGCGCTATCTTTATCAATTGCGGGCGTGGTCCTCTAGTGAACGAAACTGCTCTCATCAAGGCTCTTCAAGAGAAAAAACTAGCTGGTGCCGGGCTTGATGTAACTGCACAGGAACCATGTGATCCTGATTCCCCACTTTTTGCTATGGACAATGTCCTTTTAACCCCACACTATGCCCCCACAACGCACGAAAGTGCCGTCAACGTCTCTCGCGTCGCGGCACAAAATATTTTGGACATCCTTGGAGGAAAAAAGCCAGAGGGCTTACTCTAAGGAGCATCTCTCCAGCTAATTGCATAGTGGAATCCCGAAATAAACAAACTCCTGCTATTTATAACCATAGAAGCCCATACCAAAAGCAAGGAAAAAATAGCCGGCTTTTATCCCTGCAAAACCAGTATTCCCCTACTTCCTCGCCAAAATGACCACCATGGTCATGATACACAGTGCCCCCAAGGACTCAGCCAGGCCAATACGATTGCCCAGGAACAGAACGGAAAAGAAATAGGCGGACAAGGGCTCAAAAGCGGCCAGCGCACCAGTTTCCGACGCTGCAATATAGCGGGTGCTTTCCAGGTAAACGGTATAAGCCACAAAAGTGCCTAAAATTAGCAGTACCCCAAAGGCGGAAAGCGTAGCGGCCGTCACTGGCGTCACAGGAACCTGGGGCGCATTCACCGCCCATAGAAGCAGTGCATTGCCAAGACTGCCCCATCCTAAAACCAAAAGGCAGCTATACTTGCGCAGCAGCTGCGCCGCATACAGGGTGTACCAAGCCATGCCAAAGGCGCTGACAATCCCCCAAAATAGCGTGTCCGCACTGATCGCCAGAGACGCCCCTTTCCCTTGGGTTGCAATAAGCCCTGTGCCCACAATAGCCAGCACGACGGATATGATTTCTTTTTTGCGAGGAGCCCGCCGTTGCTGCACCAAGGTATAGGCCAGTAAAATCGCTGGCATCAAATATTGCAATACCGTAGCGGTAGCGGCATTACTACTGGCAATGGCCCGAACAAACGGGACCTGCATACCGTACATACCCAGCACAATAAATTTTAGCAGCAGCAAGGGATCTTCCCGTAAAGGGCGCAGCATATCCATTTTTTGAAACAAGCACCATGCCAAAAATGCCACGCTGGTACAGACCATCCTGGCAAACAGTACAGTCTGCCAGGACCATGCCTGGTAATGCATGAGATACTCGATACAGTTACTGCTGCTGCCCCATAGGGAGGCCCCTAAGAGGACCATCCCGATGCCAATTTTTCGATTTCTGTCCATGTGTCCTCCCTAGCGACTGCCTTTATGGATACTCTCTTCGCCAAACCGTTTCTTAATTGCATCCAGCGCCGCATTTTGCTTGCTGGCTTTTTCCGTGCGTCCATCCAGAGAAAGGGACGGGCTACCGCCTTCTGTCAGATGGCTGACGGACACCCCCAAAAGACGCACCGGTTCTTTCCAAGTGACCTGCCCTGCCAAAATCCGCACCTGCTCCCGCAATTCCTCGTCCAGCTGTACAGGTTCTTCCAGGGTACGGCTGCGGGTTAATAGCTGAAAGCGGGCCGTTTTGATTTTCAAAGTTACCGTATACCCGGAAAGTCCCGCCCGTCTAAGTCGCCATCCCACCATCTGGCACAAGTCCCACAAGGCTTTCAGGCAGGCTGCTTTGCCGATTAAATCCTGCCCAAAGGTGATTTCCTTTCCCAAAGATTTTCGCCTTTCATCCGGCACCACCGGACGGTCATCTAGGCCATTGGCCCGGTTACGAATTTCTTCTGCGGCTTTCCCCAAAAGCGGACGGAGAACGGACAGGTCGCAAGTCGCCAGTTGCCCTATGGTGGTAATTCCCCACTGCCGCAGGGCTTCCACAGATTTTTTCCCCAGGCCGAAAATCCGGCTGACAGGAAGCTCTGCAATGCGTTTTGCCGCCTGCTCAGGAGGAATAATCACCAATCCATCTGGTTTTTCCAAATCACTGGCCAGTTTGGCCAAAAATTTATTTGGGGCAATCCCCACAGAGGCGGTAAGACCCGTCTCTTTTTTGATTCGATCTTTGATATGGCGGCCTATTTCCAAAGGACTCCCCAAAAGCTGCTCGGATCCCGTAAGATCCAAGAAGGCTTCATCAATAGAAAGGGGTTCCACCAGCGGGGAAAACTGATGAAAGATCATCCGTATTTTTTCCGACAGTTCCTGGTATCTGGCAAAGCGTCCGGGAATAAAAATACCTTCCGGACAAAGCTGCCGGGCTTTGACCATGGGAAGTGCAGAATGGACGCCGAATTTTCTTGCCTCATAGGAAGCGGTCGACACCACGCCCCGCTGGGACAAACCGCCTACAATCACAGGTTTTCCCCGATACTCCGGGTGATCCAGCTGTTCCACGGAAGCAAAGAAGGCATCCATATCCACATGCATGATCCATCGTTTTGCTCCCATACGCGCCCTCCTTTGTACAAAAAAAAGACGGGCATGCCGCCTTGTTTTGTTATAGCAGGCCGTAATGTTCCATCACGGCCTTAATGCCCAAAAGTACCAGTACCAGTCCGCCAGCTCGTTCCGCTCGGGCTTTGCCCCACATACCAATTACGTTACCCAGGGCGCAGCCCAAAAAGGATAGGCAAAACGTTACAGTCCCGATTTCCAGCACTGTTGGCAGGATTGCCAGCTCCATAAAGGCAAATCCCACCCCCACACCCAAAGCGTCCAAACTGGTGGCAAGCGCTAGCCCCAACATGGTCATAAAGTCGGTGCCCGGTGTTTTATCTTCATCCTCGGAAGCCTCTCGGATCATATTAATACCGATATAGCTCAGAATTACCAGGATGATCCAGTGGGAATAGGCCGTGGCTGCCCGGGCAAAATGGCTCCCCAGCTCATACCCTAAAAAAGGCATCAGGGCCTGAAAGCCACCAAACCAAAGCCCAAAAATAATGCCGCCCCAGAACCGTTTTTTGCCGGGCATTTTTAATCCCCCGCACACGGCGACGGCAAAGGCATCCATGGATAGAGAAACGGCTAGCAGAAATAACGTGCCTGCACTCATGCTTTCCCCAGACCCTGCAGCACAAAATACGTCAGAAATTGCAGTACGCGCAGTTCTTTTTCACTGTGCCGTTTGTCTTCTCCGATTTTATCAAAAACAAGAAGCGCTGCCTGCAGCATGGCCTTGTTGATCCCGTGCTGCCGGACCCCGCCGCCAGCCACAGAACGGGCAAAGGCGTCCAGAACGGTCAGACTTTGCCGTTTCTGAGCGCCTGTAAATTTGGTGCAACCCAAAATATGCTTTTTGATGCACTCCTTCTGTTCCAAAAAGTCCTTTTTATCCAAAAGGAGCTCCTTTGTATCCTGCTGAGCCATCTTGCACTCCCCTTTGCTTCAAATTGTCTAGCAATTATATCATTAGAGGGCCGCAATCAGCAAGAAAAAACCTGGAAATTATTTCCGTTCACTGGCGATCATGCCTCCCAGGACCAGGATAATCCCTACACATTGCAGCAAAGAAACCGGTTCCTGCAAGACAAAAATTGACAAGAGCACCGCCACAATAGGATCCACATAGCTTAATAGCGCCGTTATTTGGGCCGGAACTTTCTGCAGCGCCCCGAAATACACGGCATAGGCAATCCCCGTGTGGAAGACGCCTAATAACAGCAAAAGGGCCCAACCCATGGTATTCATACCGGAAACATCCAAATTGCCCGTGCCCAGGCAATAGCCGCACAAAATCAGCGCCGCTACCCCCAATTGGACAGCCGTTTCTTCAAAAGGATCCAGCCCCTGGATCGTTTTAGCAACGATGATAATGCCCGCATAAAACACAGCGCCCAAAAGCGCAAACAAAAGGCCCAATAGATCTACATGCTGGGCGTCGCCGCCCAAAACGCCAGACACCAGCAGCATCCCAAATACTGTAATCACCGCACAGCCGATTTTCCAGCGACCCAAATGTTCATGGAACACAAACGGCGCCGCCACCAGCATAAATACAGGTGCCATATAGTAGCACAAGGTGGCAATCGCCACGGTTGTATGGTTAAAAGCCTCAAAAAAGCAGGTCCAGTCCAGTCCCATCAAAAGACCGCAGACAAGCAAACGGGACAGTCGCTTACGCAGCATGGCCAGATGAACAGGGCGGTGCAGTACACCTATCAATACCACAAGGCTGAGACAGCCCAAGACTGCCCGCAACAGGGCCAGGGGGACCGAAGGCATAGCAATATTACGCCGCACCAGCCCAATCGTGCCAAATACCGCCATAGAAAGCAGCAATTGCCCGGTAGGCGATACCAGTGCAGAGTGCCTCATTCTATGTTCCTCCTCCCCTTAGCAATTTACTGCTAAAATTCTTTGCTGTCAAAAACGTGGAGCCCCAGGTCTTTTGACAATACCTGGAGAATCTTTTCCCCGCCCACGCTATTGCCTTTTTTGTTGAGCATGGGGCCAAAGGTGCCAATACCCACGCCATGCCGGGCAATGGCACAAATGCCGCCGCCTACGCCGCTTTTGCTGGGTAATCCCACCTTTACCGCATATTCCCCAGATTCATCATACATGCCGCAGAGCATCATAAGGGTGGTCACAATCCGTACGATCTGGGAATCCACCACTTGTTCCCCGGTGGCAGGATCTACCCCATGATTGCTGAGGATCATGCCGCAATGGGCGAGATTGCGCGCTGTTACCATAACGGAACAGGCACGAAAATACACATCTAAAATCTCTTCCGGCTCCCCTGCCAGTACGTTATCACTTTTTAGCAGATAGGCAATGGAGCGGTTTCGGGTACCGGTGCGTTTTTCCGACTGGTACACGGCTTCATTGAGACAGATCCGATCATCACCGCACAGTTTGCGCACAAGATCCAAAAATGCACCAAAAGGATCGTCCGATTCAATGCAGCTGGTAGCAACAATGGCTCCTGCATTGATCATGGGATTAAAGGGGCGCCAATCCTTCAGTTCCAATTGGAGAATACTGTCAAACCGATCTCCGGTAGGCTCCATCCCGATTTTGCTAAAGACTTTGTCATACCCTGCCGTCTGTAGGGCCAGGATGAGCGTAAACGTTTTGGAAATGCTCTGCATGGTAAAAGGAATATTGTACTCCCCTGCATGATATTCCGTACCGTCTTTTTTCATCAAGCAAACCCCCAGATTTCCCGGGTTTGCTTTCGCAAGTTCTGGAATATAGCTGGCTACCTTTCCCTCAAACAATACGTTCCGTCCGGTAAGCAGCGCTTTTTCCAAAATCCGTTGTACTTCCGCTTGATCCATGACCATTGCATTGCCTCCTTACAGGTCATTTTGTACATGTTGCAGTGCGTCCCACTGCTCGTCACAAACAATTCCGTCCCACAGGCAAAACTGCCAATAGGTCATAGGCATTGCCGCATTTACTTTATTGTAGCATAAAAAATACTGGATACACAGTAGCATCCAGTATTTTTTATGAAATTATGGTTTGTCCGTTAGATAGGCAGCTTATGGATAATAATGGAGAAAATAACCATCATCAGCGTTGCCAAAGGCTGGGTTGCCCCATAAGAAACGGCTGGTTCATCACAGCCCACCGCTTCTACTGCAGCCCCCAGGCCAGGCGCAGACGTCATACCGCCGGTAATCGCGCCGGAAAGCAGCATCCAGTTGATATGGAACACATAGCGTCCCACCAAAAAGCCTGCTAAAATAGCTAGGATGGCCACCAAAGAGGCAATAATCGCAATCATGTAGCCACTGCCTGTAACGGCATCTACAACGCGATAGCCATAATTTAACCCGGTACCAGCCAGGAATACGGACAGAAAATAGGTCCGCATCTTCCCCAAAACGGTGGCATTCATCCGGAAGTTGATGGGGCCTAGTTTGCCTAAAGCACCCAGTCCCAGGGCAACGATAATGGCACCACCGGTAGCGCCCAAAGAGAACATACCCAAAGGCCCTAGGGAAATTTTAATGGAGCCCAGTACATACCCTAAAAAGGCCGCCAGAGAAAACCCTACAAAGTCCATGGCCACTTCCGGCATGGTGGAAGGCGCCAATTCCGCGTTATTTTTCAGATCTTCCGCTTTCTGAATAAAGTACTCTTTCTTTTCCTGTTCTACATCAAACCGGAAAATCGTAGGCAGAATATTCATGGCCAAAATCAGGAACAGGACCCCGAACGGATACCCGATGGAATGTCCTACGCCCACGCCGGCTTTGGCTTCCGTAACGAAGACTTCCACGTCAGAGGTTTCCAGATGCTTGGTGTTTTCTTTGGTCAGCACAACAGGTGCCGGTCTATCCTGCAGTTTGGCATCCCGGGCCTTAGCGTTATTAATAATGGCCAGAATCTTATCCTGGGTCCGTGCTGGTTGGTTGGCAAAATCCTGCGCTACTCGGCGGGATTCGCTATCGGAAGATTCCGTAGCAGCAGCCAGTCCTGCCGAACTGGTGAGGGCCCCGGTATAGGTCCCCGTCACCTGGTACGGGCTTAATGTATCCCAGAAATGGGAAAATCCGTAAGAAGCCACTGCACCAATGAAAGGAATAAAAATGGCGATAAACACAAATTGCTTCCCAAATTTACTGATCGCATACTTCATTTCCTTGGCAGCCAGCAGCCCGGTTCCTACCAGAAAGATGATCAGCGCCAGGTTCATCATGGTGGCATTGATCACTTTCCCCTGGATAATACTCATAGCAGACATATAATAAGGGCTTCCCTTCGGAAAGGTCGCCGCATATTCGGTGAGAAAATAGCCAATCCCGCATCCAACAAACAAGGTCCCTGTAATGCCGAATTTAAACTTCCTGAAATTAATCTGGCCGAACAGGTTTCCCAGTACCATGGTGAAAAACAGCAAGACCAGAGGATTCAGGATAAACGCTGTGAGATTAAATTGCATAGTTACGCCCCCTTAACAAAACATTTCATAAAGAATTGAATCCTCACATAGTAAAATATTTTACAAAAAGACAAAGGATTTTTCAATAGAAATTTTCGTGTGAGGCAATCTTTTTACATTCTCACCAAATCCGCACTGCTGATCCCGTCCAGTCCGGCAATGATATCCAGTGTGGGCCGCTCTACCGGGTTATCCACCGTCATCACCATCATGGCCGTGCCAGTTTTTTCCTTGCGGGATACCTGCATGGTGGCAATATTCACATGGGCTGCGCCCAATAGCGTTCCCAGCTGCCCGATCATGCCCGGCTTATCCTCGTTCTTTGCCAGGAGCATATACGGTGCCGGAACGACATCATAGGCATACCCTTGGATCTGCGTCAGATGGGGCACATTGTCCGGGGCTAAGGTACCCGCTGCCGTAAAGCTGGTGGTGCCACTGGTCACTTTCACGGAGATCCGGTTAAGCCTGTTTTCTCCGTTGACCTTACCTTCCACTACGGCAATTCCCCTAGTTTCCGCCGCCAGTTCTGCATTTACCATATTCACCCGTTCCCGCAAAACTGGTTCCAAAAGGCCTTTCAGGACACTGCGGGTAATCAGGTTGGTTTCTAATCGCGCCGCCGGCCCTTCATAGATCACTTCCACTTTTTCCACTGGTTCTTTTTCCAGCTGGTAATACAGTTTTCCTAAACATTCACCCAGCTGCAGATAGCCCACCATGCCTTCCATATCCTGGGGATGCAGGGCGGGCAGGTTCACCGCATTGGGCACCATCTGTCCTTTCAGGACATTGATCACTTCTTCCGCAATGGAAATTCCCACCTTGTCCTGGGCTTCAATGGTATCCGCTCCCAGGTGCGGGGTCAATACGCATTCTTTCATGCCGATTAAGGGAGAAATAGGTTTGGGTTCATCCACCAGTACGTCCAACCCGATGCTGGCCACTTGGCCGGCTACTATAGCTTCTGCCACAGCTTGCTCGTTATACAAGCCGCCCCGCGCACAGTTCACCAGCCGCACGCCTTTTTTGCATTGTTTTAATTCTTCCGCTCCCAGAATGTTGATGGTCTCTTCCGTTTTGGGAGTATGGATGCTGATCACATCCGCTTTGTGCAGCAAGTCTTCCAGGGTGTCACATTTTTCCACCCCCAGACGTTTAAACCGGGTATCCGGGATATAGGGGTCATAGGCAATGACTTTCATTTCAAATGCTTGCATCCGCTTCGTCACCAGGGCTCCAATGCGTCCCAACCCAATAATCCCTAAAGTTTTATGGTACAACTCAATACCTTTTAAGTCTTTCCGGTCCCACACCTTGCTTTCAATCATTTTCTGGGCCCGTACCGTATTCCGGCAGGACGCCAGCATCAGGCCAATAGTATGTTCTGCCGCAGAAATGGTATTGGCTTCCGGGGTATTCACCACAATAATTCCCCGGTTGGTGGCGCCTTCCAGGTCAATATTATCCACACCGTTGCCGGCACGGCCCACCACTTTTAGGTTGGTAGCCGCCTTATAAAATTCCTCGTTCACACGGGTTACGCTGCGAACAATGATGGCATCATAGGCCCCCACAATTTTCAGCAGTTCTTCCCGGGGAATATCAAATTTTACATCCACATCTAGGTCCGGTTGGGCCTTTAACAGTGCCACGCCTTTATCCGAAATCCGCTCCGTAATAATAATTTTTTTCTTTTCCATTTGTTTTCCGCTCCTTTAGCCTTCCAAAATTCCATTAAAAAATCCCGTGCCTTGAACCCCTAAACCGGGTTAGTCAAGGACGGGAGAAATCTCACGTGGTGCCACCTTTTTTTGCTGCAAGCAGCCTCATTTTCAGGATAACGGCTTGGCCGAGCGGGTTGCGACCCCCGCCGTCTCAGGAGTGGATTCCACCAAAGCTCCCACCGCTTCGCACAACCAGCGGCTCTCTGCAGAAAAACTTTCGTGTACTTGGTTCCTTCACAGACAATTTTACTCTCACTATTCAGGTTGTTCTTAACACTTGCTTACGATTTTACTCACAAGCATCTACTTTGTCAAGGGAAATTGTAATTTTTTAAAAACTTTTTCCTAGAATTTATCTCTTTGTCTATTTTTTGTTAACTGCGAAACAGAATATAGCAACACCCCTTTTAGGGCTCTTCCCCTTCCAGCATTTTGGTATATCGCTCCGCCCGGTCCAAGTGGTTTTTCAGGATGCGGGTACGGTTTTGCACCGTTTCTAGTGCGGTCTGGGCTTCCTCCAATTTTTTCCCTGCTTTTTCCACCGCCTGGCCAAAGACATCCAGGTCTGTATTGATCTGGGCCACCAGACGCCACACCTGGCTGGTGCTTTTCTGGACGGCCAGCGTACGAAATCCCATCTGCAAGCTGTTTAAAAGTGCCGCAAGGGTGGCCGGCCCCGCAAGGGTTACCCGATATTTCCGTTGCAGCTCCGTCATTAGCCCTGGCAAATCTACCGCTTCTGCAAAAAGACCCTCCAGTGGCAAATACAGCACCCCAAAATCCGTGGAATAGGGCGGTGCAATATATTTATCCCGGATATCCTTAGCTTCGCTTTTAAGGCGGTTTTCCAGCTGTTTTAAAGCCGCCAGCTCCCCGTCCTTATCTCCCGTTTCTCTCGCCTTTAGCAGCCGTTCATAGTCTTCCAGTGGGAATTTGGCATCTATGGGGAGCCAGATGACGCTGCCCGTTGTTTTGCCCGGCAATTTAACGGCAAATTCCACCCGCTCCTGGCTGCGAGGCCGGATAGCCACATTGGTCCCATACTGCTCCGGTGTCAAGAGATCTGCTAGCAGGGCGCCTAATTGCATTTCTCCCCAGGTCCCCCGATTTTTTACGTTGCTCAGAACTTTTTTCAGTTCACTGACATGTTGGGAGAGGGCTTGCAGGGCGCCCAGACTCCGATTCACCATACCCAGCCGATCGCTCACCACGCTCATGGATAAGGTAACTTTTTGATCCAGGCTCGTACGCAGCCTTTCGGCGTCCTCCCGGGCCGCCAACTGCCGTCCTGCTTCCTGCGCCGTTAGGGTTTCCTTTAACCGGAACAGCATAAAGACTAAAATCACCAGGGCGACCAAAATTCCCCCCTGCAAAAAGATTTCCACAAGCCTCATCCTTTCCAACGTTTTCTCTTGTATTATAGCAAAATTGCAGGAGGGTTGCACGAACAAATGTTTTAATGTTCTTTTGTATACAATCCTCGCTCCGCTATGGTATAATTCAATTAATCAAACGAACAAGTTGTAAAAGGGGAAAGCATATGCAAAAACACGATGCTGGTGCGACCATGGAAAAACTTCTGGACGCTGCTGCCCAGCTATTTGACAATAAAGGATACTTCAATGTTTCCATTAAGGAAATCGGCCTTACGGCTGGCTGCAACAGCGCCTTAATTTCCTACTATTTTGGAAGCAAACAAAAATTATACCAGGCCGTCGTATTACGGCAGCTGGATTTTTTACAACAGGTAAAGGAAACGGTCTCTGCCATGGGACTTTCCCCGCTAGAAAAGATAAAACAATATTTTCTCCGGATTTTGGAAAGCCAGTTGGATCCTCATGTCCATGTAAACATACTGTACCAGGAAATCTTACACCCCTCCGGTCTCATTACCGAAGAACCCTGGCAAAAAATATTTCAGCTGGAAGACTATGTACATAGCCTATTAGAAAAGGCCCTGACAAGCGGCCAATTGCGACCTCCTAACAAAGGGCAGGACTACCACTATATCCCCTTTATCCTCACTTCCATCACAGAAATGCTCTTTTTATTGCGGGATCGCCTTACGCCGATCACACCGGAAAACCGGCCCAAAGCGCAGGTTCTGCTGGAAATCATCGAATTTGTTCTTGCTCCTTACTTAAGCCATTAAAAAATGGTTCTATAATAAATGTTGGGGTCTTGTGGACGTTTACCTTCACAAAACCCCAT
>DXYB01000021.1 GCA_019416065.1 Acidaminococcus sp.
TTTTGTGAAGGTAAACGTCCACAAGACCCCAACATTTATTATAGAACCTTTTTTCATCAGTTTGGCACCGGCATTCCAGGCCTGCCCCACTTTTTCCGTAACAGCATAATAGCCGCTGCACATCTGGTCAAAAGCAAAGGCGTGGAGTTTCCCTGCATCTACTTTGCCCTTTTCGTCCAATACCGAAGTATCTGCCAGTACGTTCACAATCCGCCCCAGGATACGTAGTCCGTAGGGTTCTTCTTCAAATTTTTCCACCGTACATTCCATGGTCAAAGGGTATTCAGAGATCACAGGCGCATCCACTTTATTGCTTTTGACGGCATGGAGACCGCTGCGCTGGAATTTATCGGGCATTTTATTGCTGGAGGCAATGCCAAAAAAGTCAGAGGCTTCCATGGTTTCTACGCTAGGCACTGCCAAGGTAAAAGCTTTGCGCTTACGCAGATTTTCCACCGTTTTGTGGCTTTCTTCCAGGTTCAGCGCCACCATGTCCTCGGCACAAATGCCGCCCCAGGCCATCATCATCACATCCACCGAATTATCTTCGTTGTACGTGCCGATCATCAGCGTCGGCATAGGAAACGTGTATGGTTTAACGCCCAAATCTTTTTTGCTCATGGTAAAATCCCCCTTGATCCTCTCTTTTTATCATCAAACAATTACACTTATTTACTGTCTTCCCGTGTCTTTTTAGCGGCGGCCAATAGTCCCATTTTCATCTGGTAGTATTTGGGACTCATGTCCAGGTAATGCACATGGGGATTGGCAAAGCGTTGTTCTTCGGGCCAGATTTCCGTATCCAGCTGTTTCCGAACATAGGCGCGGACCTCATTGAGAGAAGGAGAGGGATGCACGCGCTTACCGTTTTCCAGTACTTTTTCCTGGAGCTCCCGGAATGTACAGTTTCTAAAAGACAACTTTTTCCAGGGACGCTGGGTATCCACGAAGGGAAATTCATCCGCTGTACGAGGATCTTCATTCTCGGTGGTCAGAAGATCTGCCAGGGCATGTCCTGTTTTATCAAAGACCCGCCAAGCGCGTTTACGGCCAGGATTGGTAATTTTTTCAAAGGTCTCGGACACTTTAATCTTGGGAATCACGGCCTGATCCCGATGCACGGCCACAAGTTTATATACGGCACCAAAAACAGGGTCGCTTTTGGCCGTAATCAGCCGCTCCCCTACCCCAAAAGAATCCACACAGCCACCTTGTTCAATAATGGAGCTGATAGTATATTCGTCCAGAGAATTGCTCATAACGATAATGGCATCGGATAGTCCGGCATCATCCAGCAGTTTACGGGCCTTTTTGGACAAATAGGCCAGGTCACCGGAATCAATACGAATCCCTTTCAGGCGTTTACCCATGGGCTCCAGCACTTCTTTGGCTACCCGAATGGCATTAGGCACACCGGAATTCAGTACGTCGTAGGTATCCACCAGCAAAATGGCGTTATCCGGGTAAATCTCCGCAAAGCGTTTAAAAGCAGTATACTCGTCGTCGTAATACATCACCCAGCTGTGGGCCATGGTACCACTTACAGGAATGCCAAACATTTTGCCCGCCAAAACGGTCGCGGTACTTCCAGCACCGCCAATATAGGCCGCCCGGGCACCGTAAATAGCCGCATCCATATTGTGGGCGCGCCGTGCCCCAAAGTCGGATACACCCCGCCCTTGGGCAGCTTTTACAATCCGCTGGGTTTTGGTGGCAATAAGGGACTGGTGATTAATCTCACACAAAATCGCCGTTTCCACCAGCTGGGCGTCAATAAGCGGTGCATACACCGTAAGAATCGGTTCATCCGGATAAATTATACTGCCTTCCGGCATGGCATACACGGTTCCACGAAACTGATAGGTCCGTAGCCACTCCAAAAAGGGTTCCCCGAATACATGAAGGCTGCGGAGATAGTTAATGTCTTCCGGAGAAAAATGCATGTTTTCCAGATAATCCAATACCTGTTCCAGACCAGCAAAGATAGCAAAACCAGCCTTATCCGGATTATTCCGATAAAACACGTCAAACGAAACATACTCATCCTGATCCCGTTTTGCATCCTCAAAATACCCATTGGCCATGGTCATCTCGTAGAGGTCAAACATCATGGATAAATTTCTTGCATCGTACTGTTTCATGCTTGCCGCCCTTCCGTTTTGTTTTTTGTATCCATTATAGCACGATTTTCTGATAAATCTGGACAAAATTGCTTTTTCTTGGCTCATTCATCTCAGCGATAGGGACAATCAGCCAGGTGATCGTTCACAATTCCTATGGATTGGAGAAAGGAATAGGTGATTACAGGCCCTACAAATCCCATGCCCCGTTTTTTCATGTTAGTGCTGAGTTTCCGGGAGAGATCACTGCAGGTTGGTACTTCTTGGAGCTGCTGCCACTTCCCATCTATGGGAGTGCCATCCGTAAAGCTCCAAAGATAGGCGTCAAAGGAACCAAATTCCTGTTGAATTTTTTGCACCACTAGGGCGTTTTTCCGCACACTGAAGATTTTGCCTTTGTTGCGGATCAGCTGAGAATTGGTAAGAAGTCCTTCTAGTTCCGCATCCGTCATGGCAGCGCACTGGGCAATGTTAAAATGGTGGAAAGCCTTTTGATAAGCTACTCTTTTGTGAAGGATTGTTTTCCAGGAAAGTCCTACGCTGGCCCCTTCCAGGCAGAGCATTTCAAATTGGAAACGATCATCGTGACACACCTTGCACCACTCGGTATTGTGATACTCTTCCAATAACAGATCCCCTGCCGTCCAAGTTGCGCATGTATTATTGTTCATCTTTTCCTTCCATTTCTCAAAAGCCGCAGATCATTTAGATCTGCGGCTTTTGTCGTGAGTTTTGTTAAACTAGGGAGAGTATTTTAGCTCCCTCTGTATCAATGTGCAGGATATGGACGGTGGTTTTGATATTGCGCTCTGTAAACGGTTTCGCCATGGCTTCTCCGACTTTTTCCACATCCCCGCCATCTGGCACATAGGCTAGGAGCGTACTGCCCGCTCCGGAAATAATCCCGTTATAGGCGCCAGCCCATTGGGCCGCTTTAATGGCTTCTGCAGAGCCCGGCATAAGCGGCAGGCGATACGGCTGGTGCAGTGCATCCTCCAGTGCCGTTGTCAAATACTCATAATTGCCTGTTGTAAAACAAGCTACTAAAAGAGCCGCCCGGCTCACATTATAAATGGCGTCTTGACGAGGCACCACCGATGGTAAAACGGCTCTGGCGCTTGCCGTGGACATAGGGCGTTCTGGTACTACCGCCACTAACTGCAACGGTTTTGCCAGAGGAACTTGTAAACTTTGCACCTGGCCTCGTTCCAAGACATTCACCGTGATACCGCCTAAAATGGCTGGTGCTACATTATCCGGATGCCCTTCAATGGCCGTAGCTTCCGTTACCAATGCCGTTTTGTCCAGGGGACTATCGGCCAATGCGTTAGCGGCCACAAGTCCTGCGACAATGGCAGTAGAAGAGCTGCCCAGGCCTCGGGACATGGGTACATCGAGTTCACTAGTGACTTTTAGTCCTACCGGAGGCATTTGCAACTTTTCCCACAAATCGTAAAACGACTGTACAGTGAGGTTACTGCGTCCTTGTGGTAAATGTTCCACACCGGAACCTTTGCCGCTGATCTGTATCCCGGCTTCTTCCGGCAAGAGTTCATAGGTAAATGTATTGTAGAGAGAACAGGCCAGTCCCAGGCAGTCAAACCCGGGGCCACAGTTGGCAGACGTTGCTGGAACCTGCACGGTTACCTTTTTATATGCCATACGTTTCATCCTTTATTGCAGTGTATCGTCTTCTACGCGGATAATATTGCAGATCCGTGTCACACAGGACAATTTTTCCAACTGGGCAGCTGCTTTGCGCAGTGCATATTCGCTGACAGAATAGGTAATGACTACGATCTCAGCCAATTTTCCTAAGGTACGTTTCTGCACCACCTGGTTCAAACTGACCTGGTTTTGTCCAAAAGCAGACGCAATGGTAGCCCATACGCCGGGCTCATCTTCAACCAGCATGCGGATATAGCAAGGAGAAATAATCTCTTCTGGAGGCAGGATCGGTTTTTCTTCATAGCAGGTACACCCTATCCGTCCGGTACAGTTTCCCAAAATATTCCGGGTCGCTTCAATAATATCCCCGCACACGGCACTGGCCGTGGCATTGCGCCCAGCACCCTGTCCAAAGAACATGGCATCGCCAATGGGGTCCCCTACCACATACACGGCATTATAGACGTCGTTCACCATGGCAAGAGGATGGTTCTTCTTTAACATCGTGGGATGCACCCTGGCACTGATGCCTTTCCCCTCTTTTTCCTTGGCAATTCCTAAGAGTTTCACCACATACCCCAGCTCATCCGCATAGGCGATGTCTCGAGAGGAAATTTTATCAATGCCTTCCACATATACATTTTTCAGATCCACCCGGCTATTGAAGGCAATGGAAGCCAGGATGGCAATTTTGCGCGCCGCATCAAAGCCTCCCACATCCGCCGTGGGATCACTTTCTGCATAGCCTTTGTCCTGTGCTTCTTTCAGCACTTCTGCATAATCCATATGCTCCTGGGTCATTTTGGTCAGCATATAGTTGGTGGTTCCGTTAATAATCCCCATGATCTGGGTAATTTGATTCGCCGCCAGGCTCTCTTTTAGCGGGCGGATAATGGGAATGCCTCCTGCAACGGCCGCTTCAAAAAGAAAATCTACATGATGGGTAGCAGCTAGATCAAACAGCTGCGCTCCGTACTGGGCTACCACGTCCTTATTGGCGGTGATTACATTTTTCCCGGCTTTAAGTGCAGCTTCCATGTATTCCAGCGCCGGGTGCTCCCGACCCATGAGTTCCACTACGATTTGAATTTCCGGATCATTAATAATATCCTCAATGGAATCTGTCGTCGCCAGCTCTGGATCCAAGGCCTTTACTTTTTGTGGCGTGCGGGCCAGGACTTTTTTAATTTCAATCGGGCACCCCACGCGTTTTTCAATCAGTGCCTTGTTATTTTTCATCACAAGGATGACGCCGCCGCCTACGGTACCAGCACCTAAAAGACCAATCTTTACGGTTTGTTTCTTTGCTTTTTCTTTATTCTTCACCATATGCGGCTTCCCTCTCTTTTATGTAAATGCAGCTAGTATCAATCTACCTGTCCTAAAACATCCAAACGTTTTACGCCGTCCACTAGGCGCAATTTATCCAACAGCGCTTCCATATCAATGGCCAGGTACTTTGTTTCCACGGAAATAGTGGTGTTGGCTACCCCCTGCAGCGGAACACCCTGGTTAATGGTGATGACGCTCCCGCCATCAGCAGCAATGGTATTTAACACACTGGACAATACACCTGGCTTATGCTCCAGCAAAAGGGAAATGGTAATCACCTTTTCCTTGCTGGCATCATAAAATGGAAAGACGTAATCTTTGTATTTGTAATAGGCACTGCGGCTGAGACCGACTTTATTCACCGCTTCATTCACCGTACGCAGCTTGCCCCGTTTCAGGATTTCTTTTACCAGGATTGTCTTTTTGATGGCTTCTGGGAGGATTTCTTCCTTCACCAAATAAAATTCTGATTTTTTATCATTGGACATGTTCCGTGCATCCTTTCCATAAGTATTATACTCCGTGCATGGTAGACATTATAGCATGTTTTATTTATTTTTGCTACTCTTTCTTTGCAGTTCGTTCCATCAATTCTGCAATGGCCATTGTCACCGGTTTACCGTGAAACAGGACCTGTTGCAGCGCTCCGATGATGGGCATATCGGTATGATAGGTACGCGCCAATTCCCATACCACAGGGGCCGTATGGATGCCTTCTATTACCATAGGGGTGCCGGCTAAAATTTCTGACAAGGATTTTCCTTGCGCTAGAGCTACCCCGGCTGCATGATTCCGACTAAGAGGGCTCATGCAGGTGGCAATCAAATCCCCTACCCCGGCAAGGCCAAAAAAAGTATCCCTTCTAGCCCCTAGTTGCAGCCCTAACCGTGTAATTTCCGCAAGGCCACGGGTGATAAGACCGGCTTTCGCATTTTCTCCATATCCCAGGCCATCCAGCATGCCCCCCACAAGGGCAATACAATTTTTTACACAGCCGCACAATTCTACGCCTACCATGTCGGTGGAGGTATAGGGCCGAAAATAGCTGTTCATAAATAGTTTTTGAAGAAATTGTCCTTTTTCTACATCGGCACAGGCAATTACCGTGGCCGCCGGTTGTTTTTGTGCAATTTCTTTAGCAAGGTTTGGACCGCTAAGAGCAGCTACGGTTTCCGCCTGAGGAAATCTGTCTTGCAGGATGTCAGTCATCATTTTGTGGGTGGCAAGGTCAAACCCCTTGGTACAAGTCAGAAGAATTTGGTTATGCGCGTTTGTAATAGCAGTAATCTGTGTTGCTATGGCAGCCATTCCCTTACTGGGAACCACAAAGACAAGGACCCTGGCATCTTTCACCGCCTCTTGCAGGCTACTTGTCACCGTAATGCCCTGGCACAAGGAAAAATCTGGTAAATAGGCAGCATTCTTCCGGCTTTTTTGGATGGTTTCCGCGGTTTTAGGATTGCGGGCCCACAAAATCACCTCGTGATGATTCTCTGCCAGAATTTCAGCTAGCACCGTTCCCCAACTCCCGGCGCCAATTACCCCAATTTTCATGCATGTGCTCCTTTCCGATAAATGGAAAAAGGCCTGCTCCGTTTGGACAGCAGACCTATATTCTATTTCTTTGATGCTAAGTGACCTTCATGGATTTTGGATTCTGTACCGTTCAATAGCCTGCGCAAATTCTGGTAATGTCGTACAATGACAATGGCAGCACAGACGCCTAAAAAAGCAACCAGACGCCAGTCATAGCCCAATTTCCAGGCAGAAAGCGGTGCCACGCCGGCAGCCAGAACGGACCCTAGCGATACATAGCGGGTGACAAAAACCGTTGCTAGCCATACGGTTAGGGAAAAAACAGCTACTTCTGGGCAAAGATAGAGCAGAATGCCAAGGCCTGTGGCAACTCCTTTGCCCCCCTTAAAACCGCACATCCAGGAAAAACTATGCCCTAGGATTGCACAAGCAGCACATACCAACAGATCGGTCAAGTCAGGCGATACAAAACGATTCACCAAATAAAGCGCCAGCATCCCCTTAAGAAGGTCCGCAAGCAGTACAAACGTGGCCATACGGGCGCCCACAGTGCGAAACACATTGGTAGCACCGATATTGTGGCTACCATACTGGCGGATATCAATCCCGCACACCAGCTTTACCAGTAGCAGTCCGCTGGCTATGGAGCCTAGTATATATCCTATCAAAGCACTGAATAGCGCCGTCATCCCTGGGTCTCCTTACTTGTTATCCTCATTTTTCCCCCGCACAATGATATTGATGGGGGTACCTATAAATCCAAACGCTTCCCGCAACTGGTTTTCTAAATATCGCTGATAGGAAAAGTGCATAATTTCCGGTTCATTGCAGAAAATCACAAAAGTAGGTGGTTTTACCTTCACCTGGGTGGTATAGAGGATTTTCAGCCGTTTGCCTTTTTCCATGGGAGGTTGGTTCATGGCCACCGCATCTGTGATCACCTGGTTTAGCACACTGGTAGAAATCCGCATGGCATTGCTTTCTGCCGCATCTTTGATCATTTCCGGCAGGCGGCTGATGCGCTGCTGGGTCAGGGCGGATACAAACACCACATTAGCATAGGACATGAAAATCAGTTCCTTACGGAGATTTTTGGTAAATTCTACGGTGGAATTATTATCTTTTTCGTACAGATCCCACTTATTCACCACTATTACAATGCCTTTACCTGCTTCATGGGCATACCCGGCGATTTTTTTATCCTGCTCGGTAATCCCCTCTACTGCATTGAGCACCATCAGCACTACATCACTGCGATCCACCGCCCGGAGCGTACGAATCACGCTATATTTTTCAATGGGTTCGTCCACTCTTCCTTTGCGCCGCATACCTGCCGTATCAATAAACAGGTATTTCTGTCCGTCTTTTTCTACAGGTACATCAATGGCATCCCGGGTTGTTCCTGCCACATCGCTGACAATGGAACGTGTCTGACCGATGATATCGTTAAAAATAGAAGATTTTCCCACATTGGGGCGGCCAATAATAGCCACACGAATGAAATCGTCTTCTTCCTCCTCATCATCATTTTCTTTGGGAAAATGCTCCACAATGGAATCCAGCAAATCTCCCAGATTCAACCTGTTAGAAGCAGAGATCAGATAGGGCTCCCCAATCCCCAGTGAATAAAATTCATAGGCTTCGGTTTCCTGTTTTGGCGTATCAGCCTTATTTACGGCTAGTATGACAGGTTTTTGGGACTGGCGCAAAAGTTTTGCCACTTCCATATCGTCATTGGTAATCCCGGTGCGGGCATCGCACACAAACAAAATCACATCAGCTTCCTGGATGGCGATCTTAGCCTGTTCCCGGATAGACACCGCAATAGAATCCGTATTTTGCATTTCAATACCGCCGGTATCCACCATGGTGAAACGACGGTCCAGCCATTCAGCTTCCGCATATAAACGATCCCGGGTCACCCCCGGCGTATCTTCCACTATGGAAATGCGACTATCAGCAAATATGTTAAATAGTGTAGATTTGCCGACATTGGGTCTGCCGACAATAGCAACTATAGGTTTGCTCATGGAAAATTCCTCTTTCAATCCATTTAATTCTTGCCGGAGCAAGCAGCATATGCCGCTGCAAGGTTTCCGGTCAAATAATATCTCACCTTTTGTAGCGTCTCTACCTGCGTACAACCGGTCAAGGTATAAAAATCTTTTACCCTTTCCAGGGTAGTATGTATCCACTGGATGGCCTTCTGGGGAGATTCTTCCTGCACCATACGCAAGAGATTGCCAGCCATACCAACCATATTAGCCCCTAATACCTGGGCCTTTAAAATATCTAGGGCTGAGCGGATCCCACCGGAAGCCACTACGCCATGTTGCCAGCCTGTTACGCGAACAACGTCTAACAAAGATAGGGCGGAGGAAATCCCCCAATGCCCAAGTTCCGGATTTCCATCCGAATACCGCAATTGTTCAATGGCCGGAAAATTAGTTCCGCCAGCTCCGCCTGTATCTAAAATTTTTACACCTGCTGCTAGTAATGCTTTGGCATCTTCTGCCAATATGCCGCAGCCGGTTTCTTTTACAATCACTGGCACCGGGCTCACTGCGCAAATAGCGGCAATATGCTCTAGCCAGTTGGAAAAATCTCTGTCCCCTTCTTCCATAGCAAGTTCCTGGGCTGCGTTTAAATGAATCTGAAGGCCTTGCGCTTCTATCATGTCAATCGCTTCCAGCGCCATTTCTGGTGTCGCCAGGGGACTTACATTCGCAAAGAGGATCCCATGAGGATTAATCTTGCGAACAATACGAAAGGAATCGGCATGAAGCTTATGGGTCAGCGTCCCATACTGTGATCCTACGGCCATTGCACTCTGGGTTTCCCGTGCCACAAGGGCCAGATCGGCATTGATTGTCTTTACTTCCTCAGCGCCGCCTGTCATAGCATTTAGCAGCAAAGGATGTGGCAATTTGCCAATACCGGGCAGATACGTGGCAAGGCTCACCGCATTGCGATTCACCTGAGGCAGACAACGATGCAAGATTTGCACATCAGAAAAGCCGGTAGCGCAAGGACCATCATCAAGCTGCAATGCATACCTGATATGATCGATTTTACGGCTCTCCCGGCTTTTCATGAATAGCAAACCTCTCTCAATCGATGACTTATTTATTCTGGGCTTCTACTTCGGCTTCCGCTAGTTTTTCACCTAAGCCTTGGCTTAGATGACCTTTTTTGCCCATATATTGCCGCATGCCTGCTTTATCAGCATCTTCCTTAGCTTTGGTAATAGAAAGGGCAATCTTTCTGTGGTCGGTATCCACACGCAGCACTTTGACTTTAACTTCCTGACCAACTTCCAGCACATCTTCCGGTTTTTCAATCCGTTGTTCCGCAATTTCAGAAATGTGAATCATGCCTTCATTGTGGTCATTGAGTTTTACAATGGCGCCAAAGGGCAGGAACCGTACAACAGTACCCGTCACCACTTCACCTACACGGATCTCATTGGCAGCAGTCACCCAAGGATCTTCCTGCAGGGCTTTGATGGACAGGCTGATACGACCTTTTTCTTGATCCAGTCCTTTAATAAATACTTGAACTTTGTCGCCGACTTTGTACAAATCAGCCGGCTTTACGCTGTGATCCCAGGAAATTTCAGAGATGTGAACCAGGCCTTGTACCAGGGGTGCAATTTCTACAAACATACCAAAGTCCACGATGCTGCGGATGGTTCCTTCCACGGTTTCGCCTTCATGGAAGGTTTCGAAGGCATTTTCCATGGCAGCTTTGCGTTCTTCATCCCGTTTAGCCCGTTCTTCTTTGTACGCTGCGTTTCTGGCAGCCCGTTCTTCCCGCAATACGTTTCTCCGGGAGAAGACCAGACGTTTTTTCTCCGGGTTGATTTCCAATAGGGATACTTCCAGATCTTTGCCTTCGTATTCCTTTACATCATCCACATGGCGCAGATCCAGGTGAGAAGCAGGAATAAAGCCAGTTAGTCCTTCGTAATTAACCGTCAGGCCACCTTTTACAGCACGCAGACCCTTGACCTGTACAGTGGTCTTATCTGCCAATTCTTCGGGCAGTTTCAGCCAAGCCTGGTCGGCTTCCGCTCTTGTCCGGCTCAAAACAACCAAACCGTCCTGGTTTTCGCTGGCAACAACTTTCAGGGTTACTTTGTCACCAATATGTACCGTGGGGGCTACCGTATCCTTGGTACCGCCTTGAGTCCATTGGTCGAAGGCCACAGAACCTTCACTTTGATACCCGAAGTCCACTACGACTTCGTCGTCCGTCACAGCCACCACTGTGCCTTTCACAATCATGCCAATGTGTAATTTCACTGTTTCCTGTTCGCCCAACAAACTTTCCATCGTTTCCATAGCTACAATAGCCTCCTCAATAATTTTCTGCGGCGTCGATGCGCCTGCAGTGATGCCAATTCTGGCTGCTCCGGCCAGCATGGATGCTGTCATCTCTCTTGCGTCCTGCAAAAGATAAGAGCGGGAATTGATTTCCTTGGCTAGTTCCCACAAATGTCTTGTATTGGCGCTGTTTTTCCCGCCAAACACAAAGAAAGCATCTGTTTTCCCTGCCAAGAGCCGTGCGGCAGACTGCCGCTTAGCGGTGGCCGTGCAAATTGTTCGCACGACCTTGTAGTCGCCCGGACGTTGCTTTTGAACCATGCGAAGCAGAAGGTTAAACTTCTCAGTTTCAAAAGTCGTCTGACTGACTACCCCAAACCTATCTTTATCAGGAAGAGATTCCAGGTCATCGACGGTTTCAATTACCACAGAATCCTTGCCTGCCCAAGCCTTGATACTTTGCACCTCAGGATGACGCTTTTCCCCGATGATGATCGCGAACCGACCTTCTTGCGCCAAATCGTGAGCTGTCATTTGAGCCTTTTTTACATGGGGACAAGTGGCATCAATGATGTTTAGTTCCCTTTGTTGTGCCGCAGCATAGACTTCCGGCCCAACACCATGGGAACGGAAAATAACCGTATCACCAGCGGTGAACTCCGCCAGTGTATTCTTACATTGAACCCCAAGCTGGGAGAGATCCTCCACAACCCGGGGATTATGAACCAATTCACCCAGAGTGGCAATACTATTATTATACGCTTTTGCCTGCAATTGTGCAATGTGTATCGCTCTTTTTACACCAAAACAAAATCCGCAGGGATCTGCAACATAAATTTTCATAGGATTATATCCGGTGAGTTTCTATCAGATGCCCGATCTCTGCCATCAGGCGCTCACTCAGTTCCTCCACTTTGACTTTATTCCCGCTTTCATTTTCTAAAGAAAGTGGTTTACCAAAGATCACCTTAATTTGGGGCCAGAAACTTTTTCGTTTTGCCAGGTTGCTACCTAAAATACAGGCTGGCACCACTGTTGCCTTACCTTTAATGGCAATGGCCAGAGCACCCGGCTGCGCTTTCCCTAATTTTCCGTCTTTACTGCGGGTTCCTTCAGGAAAAATCCCCAACACCTTTTTTTGCTTCAAAAGGATAAGTGCTGTCCGTATGGCCTGCGGATCGGCTGCACCACGGTGCACAGGAAAGGCTCCCAGGCTTTGGTAAAGCGTTCCCAGTATAGGAACAAAAAGTTCACTTTTTGCCATAAAATGCACCGGGCGGCTGGAAGCAGTCCCCACCATGGGGGGATCCAAAAGGCTCACATGGTTGCAGGCAATCACAACGGGACCTGTTTTAGGAATATTCTCTTTCCCAATGACCTGCAGTCGAAACAGAATGCGAAATAAAATAGAAAACACAAATTGTACAATGCGATACCAAAGCACTGCCATACTATGCCACCTTCCCTGCCAGTTCCAGGATTTTTGCCACGACTTCTGGAATGGATAAGTTAGTGGAATCCAGGTACACTGCATCAGCAGCACAGCGTAAGGGAGATATTTCTCGCGTTTCGTCCAGGGCATCCCGCTCTGCAATCCGTTTTTCCATTTCTTTCAGGTCACAAGCCATGCCCTTTTCCGTTAATTCCTGATAGCGCCGCCAGGCACGTTCCTGTACCGTGGCGGTAAGAAAAATTTTTAACTGGGCCCTGGGGAACACGACCGTACCGATATCCCGTCCGTCCATAACCACACCGCCTTGACTCCCCATCTTCCGCTGCAATTCTACCAGCGCCTTTCGCACGCCGCCAATTGCCGCCACTTTAGATACATTTTGGGAAACTTCCAGCGTACGGATGGCTTCCGTTACATCCTTATCCCCCACAAAAACCTGATTGACACCATTTGCGGGACGAAAAACAAGGGGTAGCTTGCGGGCTATCTCAGTAGCGTCCGCATCCGTAACAGGTCCTCCTGTTTGTAACAGCGCCCAGGTTACAGCCCGATACATGGCACCAGTATCAATATACACATAGCCCAATTTTTGGGCCACTTGTTTAGCGATGGTGCTTTTTCCGGCACCTGCCGGTCCATCAATCGCAATGATAATCTGTTTCACGCACACGTCCCCTTTTTTCTACTCTGCGGCATTGTAGCCCGCGACATAGCCTGTTGACCAAGCTGCCTGCAGGTTATAACCACCTGTATACCCATCCACATCCATGACTTCCCCGGCAAAATATAAATTGGAAACCAATTTAGAAGCAAACGTGGAGGGATTGATTTCCTTCGTATTGATGCCACCTGCAGTCACAATGGCTTCTGACAAAGGTCTCGTACCGGTGAGCGGCACCATAAACCGTTTTAAGGTTTGCACCAGGCGTTTTCGTTCTAACCGTGTAATCTGATTGACAACCCGGTCTTCTTGCAGACAGGCTCGGTCTATGACCACCGAAATCATACTCTTGGGCAAAAGATCCTGGAGCCCTTTCTTTAACTGTTTACGGCTGTATTTTTGAAAGTCCCGTTGGATTCTTTGGTCCAGTTGCTCTGTGGATAACGCGGGTTTGAGATCTATCGATAGATCCAGCAGCGTTTGCGGCGATTTTTGCCACCGGGTGGCTGCCTGACGAGAGAGGGTAAGAATAATGGGCCCGCTAACACCGAAATGGGTGAACAGCATCTCCCCGAATTCTTCTCCCAAGTTCTTTTCACCTTCCCACAACGTACCTCGGATATTCTTCAAGCTAAGTCCCTGCAGAGAACGAATCCGTTCATCATCGCTTTCTAAAGGTACGAGGGCTGGACGCAGCGGTACGATGGTATGACCTAGTCTTTGGGCCAGGGTATAGCCATCCCCTGTAGAGCCTGTACCCGGATAGGAAGCGCCGCCTGTGGTCAAGATTACAGCATCCGCAGAATAAATACTCCCATCAGCGCATTCCACTTCGGTCAGTTTCCCCTCTTTACAATGTAGCTGGGTCACCCGCGTATGGAGATGCAGCTTAATCTTTTCCTTTTTTAAAATTTTTTCAAAAGTTTTTACTACGTCCAGGGCCTTATCACTTTGTGGGAACACGCGTCCGCCCCGTTCCACTTTTACGGAAAGTCCGTTTTCTTCCAACAGTGTTATTATATCGCGATTTGTAAACTTATGAAATGCCCCAAATAAAAATTTCCCATTACCAGGGAGCATGGCAATCATTTCCTGCATAGCACAGGCGTTCGTTATATTGCAGCGTCCTTTACCCGTAATCATGAGCTTGCGGCCTATCTGGGGCATCTTTTCCAGCAGCGTTACTTCTGCCCCTCTTTTGGCACTACTAATGGCTGCCAGAAGGCCTGCAGCTCCGGCTCCAATAACTACAACTTGTTTCATGCTTTCTCCAGTGCCTCTAGTTCTTTTCGTTCTTCGTCGGTCAAGTCACGCCATTGTCCTCTTTGAAGACCATCCAATGTTAGAGGCCCTACCTGGATCCGTCGCAGACTTTTCACAGGATAGCCGATAAATTCGCACATCCTCCGGACCTGCCGGTTTCTGCCCTCATGGATAGTCATAGTAAAAAGCGAGGTATGGCGCTTTGTATCCACTGCTTTTTTATAAACGGCTGCCGGGGCTGTCAGCCCATCATCCAGAGGAACTCCTAGGCGCAGAATATCCAGTTTTTCCTCCGGTACTTCCCCGCTTACCAGGACTTCATACGTTTTTTCTACATGATGCCGAGGATGGGTCAGGGTAAGTGCCAAGTTTCCATCATTGGTCATCAAAAGAAGTCCTTCTGTCAGGTAGTCCAGCCTTCCTACTGGATAAAGCCGCTGGGGAATCGTTCCCAAAAGTTCTGCTACGGTTTTTCGCCCCTGGGGATCTTTCATGGTACAGACTACCCCTTTGGGCTTATACAACAGGACTGTCCGTTTTTTCTCCCCATGAAGCTTTTTGCCATCCACCAGGATGGTATCTTTGGGACTGACTTTTTGTCCAAGTTCCATGATAAGCTTTCCATTGACGCTGACACGTCCGGCAAGAATCATTTTTTCACTTTCCCGTCGGGAAGCCACCCCGGCTGCTGCCATAACTTTTTGTAGGCGTTCTAATTTATTTTCCATAGGGTTGTCATTCCTCAAATAAAGTTTCCGGTTCCTGTTCCCCTGCTTCCAACAAGTCTTCAGGCAAGGTTGGCAAATCTTCCAGGGAATTAAGGCCAAAAGTGGTTAGAAATTTTTCTGTGGTACCGTATAAAATCGGGCGTCCCACCACATCTTTACGTCCCATTTCCCCTGTTAATCCCAGTTCCAGCAAAGTGTTTAACACGCCGTCCACTTTGACGCCCCGGATAGCTTCCATCTCACTGCGGGTTACTGGTTGCTTAAACGCAATGATTGCTAAGGTTTCCATAGCTGCTTTAGACAGCTTAACTTCCTGTCCAGCCCGCAGCCGCTCTAAAATTTTTACAGCTTCTGGTTTTGTAACCATCTGCCATCCCCCGGCCACTTGGCGCAGCATAATGCCTCGGGAAGATTCCATATAGCACTTTTGTAATGCTTCCAATAGGGTAATCACTTCTGCTGTGTTGGTGTACAGCGTTTTAGCCATCATCTCCAAGGTAAGGGGCGTGCCGGACGCAAAAAGCAGGGCTTCCAGTTCAGCTTGTTTGGATAGTGCCATGAGGCTCCTCCTTTTTTTCTCCAATATAAAGCGGTGCAAATGGGGACGTTTGGGAGATACAGATTTGTCCCCGGCGGAGCAATTCCAACACGGCTAAAAATGCAGCGATAGCCTCTCCTCGATTCTTTCGATGGTGCAGAAAATGCCGCAGTCTTACGCCTTTTTTATGATGCTGTATTAAGTGGAGAATCTCTTTCATTTTGTCCTGAATAGGAAACTCTTGCCGGGTGATTACGGGAGCTGCTTCTTTTGGGGATGGCACCAGTGCCACCAGCGCCTCTATAAGGTCCGCCAAGCGGTACTGCTTTAGGGTGCGCTGCCCCGCTGGCAGCGGCATAGGTTCCCGGGTAAGCAAGAGGCTACTTTGCTCCAGACAAAGCCGTAAGGCCTCCGCCCGTTTTTTATTTTTCCGGTATTCTACTAACATATCTACCAAAAGCTTCCGGGGGTCCCCTTCCTCGTCGGCTTCTTCCACTGGTTCTTTAGGCAAAAGCATCCGACTTTTGATTTGAAGCAGCATCGCCGCTACGACTAGGAAGTGACTGGCAATTTCTAAATCATAAGTCTCCATAGCATCTAAATATTGGATATACTGTTCTGTCACGGCGACAATAGGAATATCGTAGATATCAATTTTATTTTTTTCAATTAAGTGAAGCAATAGATCCAGCGGACCCTCAAAATCCGCCAGTTTAATTTGCATGACTACCATGAACTATATCCAATCCTCTTTAGAAAAGTACTAAGCTGATGAGTGCCTGGCACAAATTCAGATACAAATTGGCAAGTGGGGAAACAACGACATTAACCAGTCCGGTAAAGCATACCACAATAAGAATCAAATTGGTATAAGGGCCAATGAGTCTTTCGTAGGCCATGGCCTTATCATAGGGAAGCCATTCCCGCAGAATATTATACCCGTCCATAGGAGGAATGGGTAGCAGGTTAAAAAAAGCAAACCACACATTATACAGCATCAGCCAGCGCAAAAAGTACATTACCCCTACGCCAGGATGTAAGAACCGTACCAAAAAAACTTGGAGAAACAGCGCCAAAAAGGCCAGCAAAAGATTGCTACCCGGTCCAGCAAAGGCCACTTTCATAATCCCCGTACGAGGATTCTGATAGTACCGGGGATTGATTTGCACAGGTTTTGCCCAGCCAAATCCCACTAAAACCAGCATCAATGTGCCAATTAGATCCAGATGGGCTAGCGGGTTCATGGTCAGCCGCCCGTCCATTTCCGGTGTGGGATCTCCTAAGCTAGTAGACACCTCTCCGTGAGCATATTCGTGAACGGTAAGAGTAAAGAGCAGCGCCGGTACCCTAAAGAGCAGCGACGCATCCATACTTAGCATAAAAAAACGCCTCCATTTACAGGTTGTTACCAATACTAGCATAAACCAGAAAAAGGGTCAAACTGCCGTGAACAGTTTGGCCCTATCGGTTTGGAATTACTTTTTGTGTTCTTTCAATCCTTCCCGCAAGTATTCGTTCAAGATTCGGACATACGTGCCTTTCATTCCCAAGGACTCAGTTTCCAGCACCCCTGCACTTTCAAACTTGCGCAAGGCGTTAACAATTACGCTGCGGGTAATCCCGGCCTGGTCTGCAATCTTGCTGGCCACTAACAGGCCTTCATCCCCTTGGAGTGCCTTTAAGATTTCACTGATGGCTTCCAGTTCGCTGTAGGACAAATTGCTAAATGCGATTTGTACCATGGCCTTCTTCCGAGAGGCATCTTCAATTTTGAGGGCTTTATCGTGAAGCATTTGCATACCAATTACGGTAGCAGCATATTCTCCTAATAACAGGTCACTATCCACAAATTCTTTCTTAAATTTACCCAGGATCAAGGTACCTAACCGCTCTCCGTTTCCAAAAATGGGAACTACCGTAGTAAATTTGTTTTCAAATAGACACTTGGTTTCATCGGCAAAAGCGCACATATTTTTTACCAGCCGATAATTGGAAGAAGTTTCACGGATGCCTTCTAGCCATTTTACGTAATTTTTGGGAAAGTAGCCAACATCCAACACCTTTTTAATCATTAATTCGCATTCAAAGCCATCCAAGATAGAATAGCCTAGTAAAGCTCCTTTACTGGAAACGATATAGATATTGGACTTTATCACATCCCGCAACACTTCTGCCATTTTTTTATAACTGACAGACTCTGCGTTTTGCAACATTTTGTTGATCATGCGTGTCTTTTCAAGCAACGCTAACATAGTTGTGGTCCCTCCTCATGCTCTTGGATGATGTTTTTCATAGACAGCTGTCAATCGTTCCGCTGTAATATGTGTATAGATCTGTGTGGTGGACAAACTAGCATGGCCCAGAAGTTCTTGTACGCTGCGCAAATCTGCGCCATGGTCCAGTAAATGGGTAGCAAATGTATGTCTAATGGTATGCGGACTGATTTTCTTATCCAGTGCAATCTGTTCCACATAGTGATCCAGTATGCGCCGCACACTCCGTGCTGTAAGAGGTGTCCCCCGGCTGTTAACAAAGACATACGCATGGGGTTTTACCTGGTATTTTATCATCAGTGGCTTTCGGCAACCTGTCAGGTACTCCTGCATGGCTGCCACACAAGGGTGTCCTAAAGGGACTAACCGCTCCTTGTTTCCTTTACCCAAAAGCAGAGCAAACCGGCTTCCCAGGTCTACTCGGGAAAGTGTAAGTCCGGTAAGCTCCGAAACACGGCAGCCAGTAGAATACAGAAATTCCAAGATGGCCCTGTCCCGTTTTCCCAGCTCTTTACTGGTATCCGGTGCCCGCAACAGTAAATCCATTTCGATTTCTTCCAAAAAAGCTGGTAGTTTCTTTTCCAGTTTGGGCGTTCGTACTTTGGTAAATGGGTTGACCTTGACCAGATTCTCCCGCCGCAGATAGCGGTAAAAAGAACGTAGTGCAGAAATCCGTCGGGCAATCGTTCTCCGGGAGAGATGTTCCTCGTGCATGGCAGCCAGATAGCTGCGAATTTCCAGGACCGTCACCTTAGGCCAAGTAGCCTCTGGATTCTTTTGTGTCAAGAACTCTGTAAAACGCTTAATATCATCCCCATAGTTCAGCACTGTCAAAGGAGAATCATCTTTTTCCACGGTCAGATAAGAAAGAAAATCCTCTACCAGGTGGGTATTTTTTAAGCGCGTATCCATGATAAACCCCGAATTTTAAGAATTTTACTGTTTTACCGACAATTTATACTATCATATTCAGATTAATCGTGCAAGTGATTTTTGTATAATTCGATATATTGCAAACTTCGGCTGGCAATCGCTCCATTTTTCTCTTTTTTATTCCGAATTTTTGGGCCGTCCCAGGGAGCCATAATTCCAAAATTGATATTCATGGGCTGGAAATGCTTTACATCCGGATTACTGATATAGTGACTCAGGGCGCCCATGGCAGTAATAGCTGGCAGTACTTCTACGGATTTTCCCTTTAGTTTTTGGGCCACATAGAGACCGATGGCTAGGCCTGACGCCGCACTTTCCACATAGCCTTCTACCCCGGTCATTTGTCCTGCAAAATAAAAATTCGGACGCTGCCGCAGGGAGTAATCTGCTGCCAGCAATAAGGGAGAATTCATATATGAATTTTTGTGCATAACCCCATATCGTACAAATTCCGCGTTGGCAAGTCCAGGAATCATGCGAAAAACCCGGCGTTGCTCCGGCCATTTCAAATGGGTCTGAAATCCTACCAGATTATACAAGATCCCAGCCCCATTGTCCTGTCGCAGCTGCACCACCGCATAGGGATCTTCTCCCGTTTTAGGATCCGGAAGTCCCACCGGTTTCAAAGGGCCAAACCGCATGGTATCTTCTCCCCGCAGCGCCATTTCTTCAATGGGCATACAGGCTTCGAATACATTATGCTCAAAGTCATGAATGTCCGCTGTTTCTGCATGGGTAAGTTCCTGCCAAAAGCGTACGTATTCTTCTTTAGTAAACGGGCAATTGTAATAGGCTGCCTCTCCTTTGCCGTAACGGGATGCCTTGTATACCTTTTCCTGGTCAATGGATTCCAGTGTCACAATGGGAGCTGCAGCATCAAAAAAATGAAAGGAATCTTTGTGAATCAGGTTTTGAATGGCCTCTGCTAGTGCCCCACCTGTCAAAGGCCCTGTAGCCGTGATAATGATATCTTCCGACGAAAATTTGCTATAGTCCGTGATTTCTTTTTCTACCACATGAATGAGCGGATGACTTTTTACCGCTTCCGTTATTGCCCGGGCAAATCCCTCCCGGTCCACAGCCAAGGCACCCCCTGCCGGCACTTGGTGATGATCTGCCGCCTGCATGATTAAAGACCCCAATCGGCGCATCTCTTCCTTCAAAAGACCTACCGCATTTTCCACATTATTGGCACGCAGGGAGTTGCTGCAGACCAGTTCACTAAACCATCCGGTATGATGGGCAGGATCGCTCTTTTGGGGACGCATTTCATATAGCATCACAGAAATTCCCTGTTGGGCCAGTTGCCAAGCTGCTTCACTACCTGCCAGGCCAGCCCCGATGACATGCACATTCATTCCGGTTACTCCTTAGCTTTCTTCTTGCTTTTACTATTGGGACAGTTTTCATTGCTGCAGTGAAGGGTCTTTTTACCATTGCGCTCCACATGTTCCAGCATCATACTGCCACACTGGGGACAGGTTTCGTTGGTTGGTTTATCCCAACTGGTAAAATGACAAGTGGGATAATTGGCACAGCCATAGAACAATCGTCCAGTTTTACTGTGCCGCACAATTAAATCTCCGCCGCACTGGGGGCAACTAACCCCAATTTTTTCCAAAATGGGCTTTGTATTGCGACATTCTGGAAAGCCTGGGCAGGCCAGGAATTTTCCGTGACGTCCTTCCTTCACCACCATCAAGCGGCCACATTTCTCGCAGCGAACGTCGCTTACGATCACAGGTTGTTCCACCACAGGAATACTTTCATCCGCCACTTTCAACGCTTTGGCAAAGGGTGTATAAAACTCCTTGAGCACCGTATCCTTATTGGTCTTATGTTCACTTATAGCATCCAGTTCCGCTTCCATATGGGCACTAAAAGAGACATTGAGGATATCAGAAAAGTACTGTTCCAGCATTTCCATGGTGAGTTTTCCCAATTCCGTGGGAAGAATCTTTTTTCCCTCCTTCACCACATAGCCCCGGGCTAAAATGGTTTGGATAATGGGAGAATAGGTGCTAGGCCGGCCGATGCCCTTATCTTCCAATTCTTTTACCAGAGAAGCTTCTGTAAAGTTGGCCGGGGGTTCTGTGAAATGCTGCACGGATGGGTTGAGTTTCACAAGGTCCAGGGCTGTTCCATTGGGAAGCGCTGGCACTTTTTTGTCTTTTTCCTCGTCTTTTTTGTCCGCCAACCGTAAAAAACCGTCAAATTTTACAACGCTGCCAGCTGCCCGCAGTTCATAGGCGCCGCCTTGAATGGTCAGGGCCGTAATTTGGCTGATGGAATTTTGCATCTGGCTCATCACAGTCCGTTTCCAGATCAGGGTATATAGCCGCAACTGGTCCCTGTCCAAAAATTTTGCCATGCTTTCCGGCGTGCGTAAGCAGCTGGTAGGCCGGATGGCTTCATGGGCTTCCTGGGCATTTTTTCGGCTGCTGTACACATTGGGCTTTGCCGGTAAATACGAATCACCGTACGTTTCTCCAATAAAGTCACGAATTTCTTCCACGGCTGTACTTGCCAAATGCACGGAATCCGTACGCATATAGGTAATAAGACCGACGGAGCCTTTTTTGCCCAGTGTAACCCCTTCATAAAGCTGCTGCGCTAACAGCATCACTTTTTTAGTGGTAAAGTTCAGCCGTTTATTGGCTTCCTGTTGCAAGCTGCTGGTAGTAAAAGGCGGCACCGGTCGTCTGGTGCGGTCCTTTACGGAGCAATCTGTCACCTGATAGTCAGCCTTCTTTAGCTCTTTTGTTACTTGGTCAGCTTCTTCCTTGGTATGGATACCTAGCTTTTTCCCATCTTTTTTCGTCACGTCCGCCGTGATTTTGGGTGTTTTACCGTCAGGTGCCAATACTACAGAGCTAGTCCAGTATTCCTGGGGTTCAAAGTCATCGATTTCTTTTTGGCGGTCGCAAATGATCTTTACCGCTACGCTTTGCACCCTGCCGGCGGATAATCCTTTACGAATTTTCCGCCACAGCAACGGGCTCAGCTGATACCCTACAATCCTGTCCAGAATTCTCCGAGTTTGCTGGGCATCCACCATATCCATATCAATTGCATGAGGGGCTTTCAAAGCACCCTTTATGGCAGTATTTGTAATTTCATGAAAAGAAATTCGGCAAGTAGCAGCAGGATCTACACCTAGGATATAACTTAAATGCCAGGCGATAGCTTCCCCTTCACGATCCGGGTCGGTTGCCAGAAAGATCCGGTCAGACTTTTTGGCTAGCGTCTTTAATTCTTTAATCAGAGGACCCTTGCCCCGGATATTAATATATTTGGGAGTGAAATTGTGCTCAACATCCACACCAAACTGGCTTTTCGGCAGATCTCGCAAATGTCCCATAGAGGCTCTGACTGTGTAATTTTTGCCCAAAAACCGTTCGATGGTTTTTGCCTTGGTGGGAGATTCCACAATCACCAGATTTTTTGTCACAATGTATTCCTCCTAAATGCTTCGATAGTGGTTACCCAGGTCTTGGTCAACCAGCCCCGCCATTTCCAGCTGCAACAGATAGGTGCTAAGGGTAGCGATGGGCCAGGGAAATTGTTCGGCGAGGGTATCCAGTGTCTGTCCTGTATGGTGGCTGATATATTCATGCAATGCTTGTAACTTTTGTCCTTCTTCCCGGGGTACTTCTGCAAAAAGTGATGGCTCCTGGTAGTGCAGCTTTTTTTCCTGTGTAACACCCACGCCTAGAATGTGCAAAACTTCTTCCGGACAGGTAATAACGTGCGCTCCTTCCTTTAGCAATCGGTTGGTTCCCTGACTGGTTTCCGAAGTAATAGGACCAGGAATGGAAAGGAGCTCCCGGTTTTCTTCCACGGCCAAGCGCGCCGTAATCATGGCGCCGCTTTTGATGGCGGCTTCTGTTACCAAAACGGCCTGGGAAAGGCCTACAATAATGCGGTTGCGCATAGGAAATTGCCGTCCCAAAGGTTCCACCCAAGGAGCAAATTCCGTAATCAGGGCCCCTCCATTTTCCTCTATTTGAGAAAAGAGTCGGAGATTACTGCGGGGATATAAAAAGGCAAACCCGCTGCCCAGCACGGCCAATGTTTTGCCTCCGCCCTTTAGAGCCCCTTTATGGGAAGCGGCATCTACCCCCAGGGCACCACCGCTGACAATGCAAACATGGGAGGCTGCAAGGGTCGCCGCAAACTGCTCTGCCACAGAAAGTCCGTAGTTTGTGGCTTTCCGAGCGCCTACGATTGCAAGAGTTGCTCCTTCATGAGGAAGTTCACCTTTCACATACAGAACAGGAGGCGGCGCCGTGATATGACGCAGGCGTTCCGGATACAAACTGTCCTGCATGGTAAGAATTCTGACATGCTCCTTCGTACAAAAATCATAGATCTTTTCCGGCATGGACCGCTGCTTTTCGCTTTGCCAATACCGTGCCAAAGCAGGAGTCAAAAATCCCTCCTTCGTGAGGGTATCTCCATTTTGGCGGAGTACGTTATGGGCGCTCCCAAATTTTTCCAATAGACCTGGTATCTTTCCTGCGGCCTGATAGCCTAAAAATGCTGCCAGTGCGGCCTGGTACACTGCTTCCAAATTGTATCCCATCCTTTAGATTGATCATTCTACGTCTTTTGCACGATTTGTGTTCAAACTGTTTTTTAGTATACCCTCAATCTGTCAGAAAAATCAAGAGGTGAAACCTTGCAGACTTGTCCTGCTTATTGTATGATAAGATAAATTATTAGAAAGTGCAACAAATGTAACGCACTAGAACTACTTAACACGTAAGAAAGGAACATCACACTATGCCTGCTCCCCTTAATGATACCCCGTCCGGAGAACGAACCCATGTTGGTCTCTTTGGCTGCCGCAATGCTGGAAAATCCTCGCTGATCAACGCCCTCACCGGGCAGTCGCTTGCCATTGTGTCTGCTTGTAAAGGAACCACCACGGATCCTGTGAGTAAAGCCATGGAGCTCCTGCCTTTAGGACCGGTTCTGTTGACCGATACCCCGGGCATGGATGATTTCTCCCCTTTAGGAGAAGCCCGCATTGAAAAAGCCCGGCAGGTACTGCGTCATACTGATATTGCTCTTTTGGTTGTAGACGCCGCTTGTGGCGCTTCCTCATTTGACCAAAGGCTCCTTAGAGAAATCCAGCAGCGCAAGATTCCGTACCTAGTGGTATACAATAAGATAGACCTGGCACCGGGATTCATTCTGCCAGAAGAAGTACAAGAACACGCCATGATGGTTAGTGCCCTAAAAGGAACGGGGATAGAAACACTAAAAGAGAAAATGGCACATCTACTGGTGCACACAAAAGCTAAACCGCTTGTAACAGACCTTGTACCAGAACATGCCTTGGTGGTTTTAGTCGTGCCTTGCGACGGTTCCGCTCCCAAAGGGCGTCTGATTTTACCCCAGCAACAAACCATCCGGGAACTTCTAGACGCCCACTGCCAAGTGGTGGCGGTACAAGTGGAAGAACTACCAAGGATGATTCACATGGTATCTACCCAAATTTCCCTTGTGGTCACAGACAGCCAGGTCTTTGGCAAGGTCAGTCAGATAGTCCCTCCACATATCCCCTTAACCAGCTTTTCAATTTTATTTGCCCGGTATAAGGGACAACTGGAAGCTTTTGTGGAAGGAGCGATAGCGTTAAAAAGCCTTGCGGATAACGCCCCTGTATTAATTTCGGAAGGCTGCACCCATCATCGACAGTGCGCCGATATCGGCACGGTCAAGCTGCCATTATGGATTAGAAAGTTTACTGGCGCTGAGCCCGCTTTTTCCTTCACCAGCGGAAATACGTTTCCTTCCACACTAACTCGTTATAAACTCATTATCCATTGTGGCGGATGTATGTTAAACGCACAGGAGATGCATTACCGGCAACAGCTGGCGCAGGAAGAACATATTCCCATGACCAATTATGGCATTGCGATTGCCTATATGCACGGCATCTTGCCCCGTGTGCTGGAGCCATTCCCCCATATTTTGGAAAAATTACAATAAAAATACTGTGTGCCGCCAATTTGTGTTGGTAGTACACAGTATTTTTGTTATAGCTAGAAAGCAGGCAGGATAGCGCCTTTATACTGGGTATTGATAAAGTTTTTCACATCGTCGCTTTGTAGCGCTTTCATCAGTTTTTGAATTTCCGGCCGGTTTTCGTCTCCTTTGCGCACAGCGATGATATTCGCGTAGGGAGAATCCTTGGCTTCAATAAATAGAGCGTCTTTTGCAGGATTGAGCTTCGCTTCCATGGCAAAGTTGGAATTGATGACTGCGATATCCATATCTTCCAAGGTCCGTGGCAGCATCGCTGCCTCTGCTTCCGTTATCTGGAGATGTTTGGGGTTATTGGTGATGTCACTCACGGTTGCAGAAATCCCTACACCGTCCTTTAATTGCAAAAGGCCTGCTTTTTCCAAGATGACCAGTGCCCGGCCACCATTCGTAGGATCATTGGGGATTGCCACTTTGGCACCATCTTTCAATTCTTTTAGATCTTTGATTTTTTTGCTGTAAACACCCATAGGTTCAATGTGGACATTACCGGCAGATACGAGGTCCAATTTCCGCTCGGAAGCAAATTTTTCCAGATAAGGTTTATGCTGGAAAAAGTTTGCATCCAGTTCTTTATCGGAAAGGCTCAAGTTCGGTTTTACATAATCGGTGAATTCCACCACTTGTAAATCAATGCCCTCTTTTTCTAATACCGGTTTAATATGGTTTAAGATTTCTGCGTGGGGGACAGGAGTTGCTCCCACTTTTAAGACCACTTTTTTGCCGCTGTCTGCTACTGGTTTGTCATTGCCGCCACAACCAGCCACGGCCCCAGTCAGTGCTAGCATGCCACAAAGTACCACTACCCATTTTTGTAATTTCATAACTACCGCCTCCCAATTACTTGTTCCAGTTTCTTTCTACCCGTTCTGCCGCTTCCCGGCGAATTTCTTCTACATCCCGGCGCACTCTTGCGATTCCCTGTTCCATGGCTTTTCGAGCAACGGCTGCCGCAATAGCTGGAACGATTCTCCTGTCAAAGGCCCCAGGCACTACATAATCTGCTCGGAGATCTTTTTCTTCAATCAAATCTGCAATGGCATGTACCGCTGCCACTTTCATTTCTTCGGTAATGGCTTTGGCTCGTACATCCAAAGCCCCTCGGAACATACCTGGGAATACGCACACATTATTGACCTGGTTGGGGGCATCGCTGCGACCCGTACCAGCTACAGCAGCACCTGCCGCTTTGGCTTCTTCATAAGTCGTTTCCGGTACTGGGTTTGCGAGGGCAAAGACCACCGGATCCTTACCCATGCTTTGAATAATCTCTTTCGTGAAAAGACGGGGTGCGGATACCCCGATGAGGACATCGGCCTCTTTAACAGCCCCGGCCAGATTGCCTTGGTAATGCCCAGGGTTGGTGACACTGGCAAGATAGGCTGTCGCCATATCCATGGTTCCCGGCCGTCCTTCAGAGACTGCGCCATCCACGTCAACCATAATCAAATTTTTTACGCCCAGTTTGACCAGCAGTTTCCCTATGGCACTGCCGGCAGCCCCACAGCCGTTTACTACCGCTTTAATCTTATGGATGTCTTTTTTCAGGTAGCGCAAGGCACCTGTAACCGCAGCACAGGCAATGATGGCCGTGCCGTGCTGGTCATCATGAAATACCGGAATCTGGCAACGTTTAATGAGTTCTGCTTCAATTTCATAACATTTGGGGGAAGCTATGTCCTCCAGATTAATGCCACCAAAGGAGGGTTGAAGATTTTCCACGATCTGAACAAATTCTGCCGTGTCCTTGGTTCCGATGCAAATAGGTACTGCATCTACGTCCCCAAATTTTTTATACAGGACAGCCTTTCCTTCCATTACGGGCATAGCTGCTTCCGGTCCAATATCTCCCAGTCCTAATACCCTGGTACCATCGCTGATGACGGCCACCATATTACCCCGGCAGGTGTATTCAAAAGATAGCTCTGGGTTGTCTTTGATTTTTCGACAAGGTTCTGCTACGCCCGGAGTATAGGCTACCGATAAATCATGTCCGTCTTCTAGTGGAACTTTACACCGCACTTCCAGCTTTCCGTGATTTTTTGCATGGAGTGCAAGTGCTTCCTGATTTAGTGTTTCTGTATCAGCCATCTAGGTCCCTCCCCTTTTATTGTACCTCTTTGACTTCAAAAGTAGCTTCACAATTTTCCTGCAGCGTCAGAATCCCATAGGTTGGCATCCCGTTCCGTGGCCTGGCTGGGCTGCCCGGATTTACGCAAAGGATACCATCTTTTTTTTCACATACCGGAACGTGAATATGTCCGAACACGACAATATCCGCTTGTTTCTCCATGCCCCAATAATACAGCCTACTAAAATCCATTCCCCACACGTAACGGTTTCCATGGGTCATGGCAATAGTAAAGCCTTCCTGGCGAATAACCAATTCTGTGGCCGCTCGCCCTTCGTATAAATCACAATTGCCACATACTGCCATGACGGGAAGATTAGTCTCCGCTTCAATATAGGGAGCATCCTGGCTATAATCCCCGGCGTGCAGCCATAAATCCACAGGACCAGCCTGATCCAGCACTTTTTGCAAGGCTTTTAGATCCCCATGGGTATCACTGACGATGCCGATTCTCATTTTTTCATCCTTTTCCATTGGCTGACTAGTTTCCGGATAGCCTTGGCCCTGTGACTAACACCATTTTTTTCTTCCATGGTAGCTTCTCCCATAGGCTTATGGAGCTCGGTAGACCAAAAGAGTGGATCATAGCCAAATCCATGGGTACCGTGAGGATCGTGGAGCAATATGCCTTCACAAATACCTGAACTTTCCAAAATAATCTTTCCTTCCGGATCGGCTATGGCAAGAGCGCAAAAATACCGGCAATTGCGGCGGCACTGCATGCGCATGTTACGCAACAATAGCTCATTATTTTCCTCATCGGTCGCTTCTTCTCCGGCATAGCGGGCACTGCGCACGCCCGGTGCCCCTTTAAGGCTCAATACTTCCAGACCCGAGTCATCCGCCAGACAAAGCTTGCCCAGTGCCTGGGCATAATACCGTGCTTTCAATCGAGCATTTTGGGCAAATGTACGTCCTGTTTCTTCTGGTTCCTCTACGTGGGGATAATCGCTGAGGCAGGTAAATGTAATACCCAATTCCTGCATCAGTACCTTAAATTCTTCCACCTTGCCTTGGTTATGGGTTGCAATAACAATTTCTTGCATAGTCACACCATCTTTCCTATAATCGTATTCATTTTACCTGTTTTTTTAAGAGAAACCCAGTCAGAATCAAAAACTGCTACACAAAAACAAGCTGTCTCCCTTACGCCGAACATCACTGTTCCGGCAAAGAGAAAGCAGCTTGCTTATTTGGGTTAGCGAATATAATTTTTGATGACGCAGATAGGGGTTTTCTGACTGGCATTGCCAAAGGGGTTATCAATGAGAATTTTTTCCACCAACCGAGGATCTACACCCCGGGTGCATCCCAGGCAAGCAGAGCGATGCAAGTCATTCACATCGGCAATCGCAGCTCCAAAACAGCCAGTGGCTTCCTTGATGGCATTGCATACCTTCACCGGATCCTTCGGGCCCAGTACAATATGTTTATCATACGGAGGCATGGTTCCGGTACAATCATCAATCAGTTTGGCCTGCCAGCCTCCCAGGCGGTAAAACCATCCTGGTTTGCCCAAAACTTTCATAAAAAAACCGATCACAACGGCCATAAGAACCCGCAACGTACCGGATTCGTTAAGCAGTACTTGCATAGCAGACCAATTCCCAATACTACCATACCCGGGAAATAGCTGGCTTAGGACCTTTGCCGCACAGGAAATCTTCAGGCTCTCCGGACGTACTACCCCGCCCTGGGTAATTGCCACTACGCTTTCTGCCGTACACACCACATCCTCAGGACCGATTTTATCCCCACCATATTCCCGAATTGCATCTACAATGCTGTCATGTTCTGTAAGGATACGGGTAGGGATAGGAATAATTTCATACCCTTCTTTTTCGCTGATTCCTTTTGCCATGTCATCCATTGTAAGCACCCCCAGCCAGTTTTCTTGCTTCTGCTCCCAAAATGGTCACGAAATATTTCCGCACATAGTGCGCTTTCCGTCCTACGCCGCAAAGATAGATCGCCGCATCCATATCCACTAAATGAGAGAGCACTTCCAGCATATCTTTACCATCTCTGGCAGAAAGCACCAGCGTCACAACAAGATTCCATGCCTCATGAGGTTGGAGCACCAATGCTTCAAAATAGTTGTCACTGCGGCGCCTGTCGTCTTTTTCCACTCTCCCCCAAGCCACGGCATCAGGAAATTGTTCTTGGGGCAGATAGGGACGCAGAAAACAATCTGTGATAGCCGCAACTTCACTGCCATTATTACGCAACGGCACCGTAAAAGACAGCACCGCATGGTCTTTGTTCAGGGACTCCAATTTTAGTGGAGATTTTTCATCCACCATGACCTCAGCCCCATCTGTCGGCTTTAGAAACGCATAGACGGCCATCACCAATAGACCCAGTACGCAAAGCCCCAGAAGCAATAAGAGTACATTCATCATTCTTCGTTCTTCCTTTCTTTAGCGGCTACCTGCCGCAATGTTTCATAGGCATCCAAAGTCAGTCGTTTAGGTTTGCCCGTCAAATCCGTAAATGCATTGGTAGAATCCCCTTCTACCAAAATAGCTCCGTCGCTTTTCCGCAGTACCTGGTAGGAAAAGCAAAACTTGACCCGATCCACATGCGTCATCCTCGTAACGACCTGGTATATATCATCAAACCGGGCGGATTGGCGAAACCTAGCGTGGACATCCACAATAGGAACCTGGTACCCCTTTTCCCTAAGCTCCGTCAGGGCAATGCCACAGGCACGGAAATACGCCACCCTTCCCATTTCAAACCAGCGCAGGTAATTGGTATGGTGCACCACGCCCATTAGGTCCGTCTCAGAAAAGCGCACCCGATCTTCAATCGTTACCACTTGGCATCCTTCTTTCTCCGCCTTTTTCAATGCTTCATAGCCTGCCTATTATACCACATACAGGGCAAGAAAAAAACCTCATCCCACAGGTCCTGTGAAATGAGGTCATCTTTACAAACATGGTACGCCTGAGTGGAATCGAACCACCGCACACGGCTCCGGAGGCCGTTGCTCTATCCACTGAGCTACAGGCGTATGTTCTTACGAACGAAAAAGATTATAGCATAATAAAGCAGAAAGTTCAAGAGGCATTTTGGAAAAAGGCTGGTAAGCAGCATCGTATAACCAAAGATTAACTGTCTGTGCTCCTTCGCCCCTAAAACGTCACACCAAAAGTAATAACTCCATCTTTGAAATGTACCGCAATTTCCCCGCCTAAAACGCGTACTGCTTCCTGAGCCATGGAAAGCCCAATCCCATATCCTTGTTGGGTACTGTTATGGGACTCATCCCCCCGGTAAAATCGCTCAAAGAAATGCGTATAATCCGTATTGGCACCATTTTCATAAGAGTTGGACACGGTAGCGGAAAAATGTTCCTTATCCCCAGTTAAAGCAGCAGTGATCGTCCCTTTTTCATCGCAGTATTTTGTGGCATTGTCCATTAAAATAGTAAAGATCTCATATAGATATTTTTCATTGGACGAAGCAACAATCCCCTCTGGGATTTCCTGCACCAGCGTTTTTTGCTGACCCTGGACCAACGGTGCAAAAGATTCCACAGCTTCGTGAAAGATCCGGCTGATATCCACCTGACTTTTTTCCAACGTCTGTTGTGCTTTTTCGCCGAGCTTAGCCAGCATGATCAGCTCATTAATGAGCCGTGTAACCCGTTGTACCTGAAAAAGGATATTGTCCGTCCACTGGCTTTTGCCATTAATCAGCTCCATGGCTTCTGCGTTAGCGGAAATAATGGCCACAGGGGTTTTGAGCTCATGCCCTGCGTTAGTGATAAAGCGTTTCTGGTTATCCATGTTTTCCACAAAGGGATGAATCGCCCAATTGCACAAAACCAAAAGAATCCCCATATAAAGCACTATGCAGATAAGGCCAAAGCGAAGGGAATACCGCATAAAGGCATCTACTGCAGCCACATCCCGGGTACAATCCAAAACCACCACGATCTTGCTGCCATCACTAAGCGTACGAACATGGAAGGCATAACTGGCCCTGTCCCGTTTGAACATACCCCAGTCCGTCTTTTCCTCCGCCAGATGTCTGGCTGTTTCCAGGGCCTCTTTTTCTGTGAAAGCGGAAATATTGGAGAGATTCAGCCGCTTATACTGCTCCCTATTGTCCATAATTACGCTGAAATACCGAATTTGATGGGCAAATTCTGGGGTATCATTATACCAGTCCGGATCCGTCAGCCAACCTTCTGTCACAGCTGGCTGCGTTTGGGGCATAATTCCATTGTTCTGGCTGATGACCGTGAGCAGATGATCCACTTCTGACCGCATTTTCATATAGCCGATGGTATTGATGAGCCCTAAGGCTCCTGCCAAAATAATGACTACGGCAATAAAGGCCATCAGGATAAATTTACGTCGCAGACGCCGGATCATATCCATAAAATTCCTCAGCTTTCCATTTCTACTAGCCGATAGGCTCCGTTACGCTGTCCGTCAATGGTCAGGCTGCCGCCAATGGCGCGCAGTTTTTCCCGTAAATAGGACACATAAATCCATACAATCCCTTGATCTTCTCCGGTTTCGTCCTTCCACACATGGTCAAATAAAACTTGGGTGTCCACTTTTTTCCCAGGATGCAGCATAAAATACTTCATTAGCTGGGTTTCTTTGCTGGATAGCCGCACGGCCGATTTGCTGGATAGTTCCCCTTCCGCACAGTCCAGCGTCACACTGCCTTGCTGCAAGCGATCCTGTCCAAATTCTTTTTGCCGCCGCAACAAGCTGCGTAAGCGTGCCAGGAGTTCTCCCATGGCAAATGGTTTGGTGAGATAGTCGTCCGCTCCCGCATCCAGGCCCTGAATCCTGTCGTCCACTTCCGCCTTGGCCGTCAGCATAATAACGGGAGTTCGATCTCCTTCCTGTCGCAGTTCCGTAATTGCGGTAATGCCGTCCTTAACCGGCATCATAATATCAAAAACCATGGCATCATAAACATTTTCCCGGGCCAAGTTCTGGGCTATGGCGCCATTTGCTGCGGTATCTACTTGATACCCCTCATGTTCCATCACGGCTTTAAGGGCCATGGACATTGCTTGTTCATCTTCTGCAACCAAAATTTTCACTGGTTTGCCTCCCTGATCAAATTCCGAATGGTCTGCATGGACAGGTCACAGGCTGCCAATTCATCCGCACAGCGCTTAAGCTCCTGTCCGATGAGTTCCGCATTTTGAATATGGTGTTTATATTTCATTTGATGCTCTAAGCTGGCCCAGGAATCCATAGCCAGCGTCCGCAATTGAATTTCAGCATAAAAAATCCCCGGCGTTTTTCCCTCCACGTCGGCAAATGGTTTTTCCATTTTCAAAATCACATGGTAGGAACGATAACCATTGGGTTTTACGTGATGGATATAGTCCTTTTCTTCCACAATGGTACAGCCCGGGATCTTCCGTAAATACTGCAAATTAAGAGGAATATCATCCAAAAACCGGCACACAATCCGTACCCCGATAGCGTCATGGATTTCCTTGAGGGCAGAATGTACCGTAATGGGTAGATTTTTTCGTTTGCATTTATCTTCCATACTGGTAGCGGATTTAATCCGGCTTGTTAAATGCTCGTAGGCATTTTCTCCGCATGCTTGTTTTACTGCTTCATTGTAAGCTTCAATGGCTCCCAAAAGATCGTTCTGTACTTGTTCCAGAACAGGGCGCCAGTCCTCATACTGATTTCCCAGCAATCCGGCCCCTCCTTTGTGTTTTATTAGTTACAGCATACCATATTTTTTCAGGGGTCGCAATGAAATCTTACAAGCTGGATAACGCTCTTTTGCCCTTTAGAGGCCTTCTTTTTCTTTCCAAAACCAGTCTTTGACACAGCCTATTCTCCTACCGTATAATAGAAACGAACAGCTAACAAATCCCAGAGGAGGGAATGCTATTGATCGGAAAAGGAACCCAGGCGGCGCTGGATATGTACCGTTGTCTGGAAGACGTTATCTGTGACAAAGAACGTATCAAGGACATTATGGAAAGCGCAGCGGATCGTTTCAACTTGAAAGAGCTGGCCCTATACTCCACAGAAAATGAGGACGGAGACGACTACTGCTTTATCATGCTCTGCACCTGCGGACATATCTTTCTCCACATTTTCCCCAGCTATGGGTATGTAGGCGGAGATATTTTTATTTTAGATGGCAGCTGTAATCCGGAAGCTGCCGCCACGTACCTGCGCAAGGAATTTGACCCGGATCAAGCCAAAGTCACTACGCTCATCCGTGGGGATGCGGATATCAAGGATATGAAGCCCCGTCGCAAGAAAAACATTAAGACCATCCGCAAAGCCAAAAATGCAGGCGCCAAGCTGAAAAAGCTGATGCTCAACCAGAAAAAAGAGGCGTAATCAGAACTATGACGAACTACCTACTTTGGGATATCGACGGTACATTAATGCTCACCAATTATGCAGGTGTTGCTGCCCTGAAAGAAGCCTTACAAAAAATCTATGGGTTGGAAGATTTTGAATTTACTTTTGGCATGAGCGGACGCACAGACAGGTATATCGCCCGAAAAGCCATTGAAGGCATTAAAGACAGCTGGACACCGGAAGAAAGTAAGCGGATGCTGGAATTTTATGCCACGCTTCTTCCCGCTTCCCTAGCCAGGAAAAAAGGACATCTGCTCCCCCATGTAAAGGAATGCCTTGCCTGGGCCGAGAAAAATCCACAGGTGAAATCCGTTCTTCTTACGGGCAACTGTGAGCCTGCCGCCCATGCCAAACTGGCCCATTTCGGAATTGAAAACTATTTTGATTATAGCTTAAGTGCCTTTGGAGAGATCAGTGAACTACGGGATGACTTGTCCGTTGCCTTGTGGAAAAAATTAAAAGCTGCGGATCCTGCAGTTCGTCCAGAAGACCTCATCATTATCGGAGACACCCCCCATGATATCCGCTGTGCCCATGCCATTGGTGCCCGCAGCCTGATTGTGCTTACCGGCAGCGTCTACAAAAAAGAGCAGCTGGAAGCAGAGCACCCTTGGAAAATCATCCCGGAACTGCCGGCGAATCCAGAGGAATTGCTTGATCTTGTGAAAGAAGAACATCCATGAAAAAAATCTTATTTTGTATGACAGTACTGCTAGTGGTGCTAACTTCGGTTCCCGCTATGGCGTTTCGGCAGGAAGATGTGAATACCTTGCGCAGTACCGGTTCCTGTCCCGGTGGGGATTTGCGCGGTGCCTATTTACGCAATGAGGATTTGACCCATGCAAATTTGGCTAATGCAGATTTAAGCTATGCTGATTTGCAAAGCGCCGTGCTGGAAGAAGCCAATTTATCCGGGGCCACGCTCCTAAAAGCCAATTTGCGTAATGCATACATGGCAAGCGCCAACCTGGACCATGCCGATATGACCAGTGCTACTTTGGCTCATACTGTATTAAATCATGCTTCCCTAGTAGGCGTCACTGCCTACCGGACCAGTTTTTCCCACGCTCTGCTCACATTTGCCAACCTGTACACGGCAGATCTCAGGGAAAGCAACTTTGATTATGCCAACGGCGCCATGTCCAACTTTTATTCCGCCAATCTGGCAAGAAGCTGGCTCTTCTCTACGCAGCTCCGCAGTGCCAATTTTACCAGTGCCAATCTCTATGACGCCCGCATGCAAAAAGCCAGCCTAGTCGACGTCAATTTTAAAAACGCCAATTTGATGAATGCCGTGTTGGAAGAAGCCAATTTATCCAAAGCCAATTTAACTGGCGCCAATTTAGAAAATGCGGATCTTTCCCGCAGCCAGATGGAAGATACTAAATTTACTAGCGCCGAATTGCGGGACGTATATCGGAAATAAAAAATAAGGTTCTTTGTCAAATGTTGGGGAGGACCCCAAATTCATCCTTTTCTGGT
>DXYB01000022.1 GCA_019416065.1 Acidaminococcus sp.
CACCAGAAAAGGATGAATTTGGGGTCCTCCCCAACATTTGACAAAGAACCTAAAAGGTGTGCAATGAAAAGTTCAGCTCCATCTGAGCTACAAAACTTCCATGCACACACTAATTCGCCTTTTTATATTTAGTCCTTTTCCTAGTGAACCAAATTATTTTCCTGGCATTATTGTATCTATTATCCTTTGTTCTTAAAATTTATGAATCAAAGCAGCGTCGCTAGCTGCCGTTTCTGATCTCTGCTCGTATAGATGACGGCAAGTATTTGTATAGCCGCTCTTTCTTTATCAATCCAGAAATACAGGAAAAAATGATGGGCAAGGAGTCTACGGATTCCCTTTTCCGCCCATTGCGGTTCGCCTGTCAACCTGACCCGCTCCGGCATGGTTGCAAGTGACATCGCTGCTTCCTCTAAAAGATCCAGAACGTGATCGGCTGCCAGTGGCGCCCTTAAGATATCCCGTATATAGTGATCAATTTCTAAAAGTTGTTCTTGTGCCTGCCGGGTAAAACGAATGCTGTATACTTTCACCGTTTTCTCCGCCCCCGCAGCTCTGTAAAAACTTTTTTGGCCTCTAAGGAATCGTTTGCTTTCGCCTGGCTTAGCCCCTGCACCAGCATAGTATCAAACTCATCATCTGTCAGATCATCTCGTGTCGGCAATCCCTGTGGAATCGTTACCGGAAAAGGAAGCCCGTTCGTATAGATAATCTGGCGGTAGAACATATCAATTGCAACAGAACGGGGAAGCCCCATACGGGCAAGAATCCCTTCTGCCTTCTGCTTAATCCCCAGCTCAATTCTTGCATTCACATTTGCAGTTTTTATCGCGGTCATAGGATCACCTTCTTTGTTTCCATTATACTTTATTGTATATCCAAGAGCAATACATTAGTTTACACGCGAAGTTGTAAAGATTAGTTGAAGGTTAGTTGAAAAACTAAGTGCACGGTTGAAAACGTAAATGCACGGATGGAAATAGTAACTGCACGCGCGAAGTTGTAAATGCCCGCTTTGATTGACCGCTTTCGCCCCCATCCGCAAGTTAAATTGCAATTTACAAATATGATTGAGCCGGTCTATTTAAAGAAAGCCCCTGCTATATTAGTCCTGAAGGCTCTAATAAGCGAGGAGCTAAGGAAGAAGTTCTTGTCTTTACTTTTCACAAATCTCCAACTCGTTTTCTTTGGCGATTTGGCGTATTTCAGCTTCCGATAGCTTTGTCCATTGAGTGATTTTTGCAAAAGGCACCTTATCTTTTAGCAAAGAGATTGCGAAATCCATCGTAGCGCGGCGTTCTCCCTCCGTTCTTCCCGTGTCTAACAGAGAGTTATAATCTTTTATTGCTTTTTCATTCTGCTCATAGGCATACCATAAGTCTTTATCGCCATGAAACAATTCCTCATAATCTATAGCCTTTTTGATAGCACTATTTTTCATGGCCAGCGTCCTCCTTTCTGCTTCTATACACCTGGGTGAAAAATACAGGAACCAGGCATCCCTTTGTTTGACTTTCTTAATGTCGCTGATTCTTACTTTTTCTAATTCCACAAAATGCATCTCTAGTTGTTCCGTCAGCGTTTCTTGGGTCTCTATATCTTGAATTGCATAGATGTGGTGATAGTCCGCACGCCCACCTGTTCTTTCAAGTGTAGTATTGATAAAATCCAGCGTCAGGTTTTTCTTGTGTTCGTCGCCTAAAAGGGCTTTAACATACACGTCATTCAAACGATTAAAGGGAATTTTTGTTTCGTTCATAAGTAGATTCCTTTCCAGTATTATAGCATAGATTTTCTGCCAAACGCTCTTTTATCATACTTGACAAGGAATCTTTTGACAATACAAATTCGGAAATCAGCCTTTTGAGTGGGAGATAATGACATATTATTTTCTTATGACTTCACCAGTGCGGCAAAGCCCCGGAAAATCGAGAGATTTTCCGGGGCTTTCACTTATGCTATTGTAATTACAGACTTTCTGCAAAAGCTTCCAGCGCAGTCTGTGCTTGTCCAAAGTCGGCGGTCATTTGGTCTACGCCGATCTTTATATTGGGAATGTGATGGGCATCCAGTGCCTTTTTCAGGTCAGGATATTCCATTTCTTCCGGATCGCAGAACTGCATCATATACACGATAACGCCTTCGGCGCCACTTTCTTCAGCCAGTTTACATACATGTTCTGCACGGGTATTCTGGGCATAGGTGGTATCATACAGCAGGGGATCGTTGCCCTGTTTAGAGAACCATACCGCCAGTGCCTGCATACCATTATCCATGTCCTCAGGAGCGTCCACCGTAAAGCTACGGCTTTCATACGCACAGTCATCTGCTGCAATCGCCAGTTTATTGCGATCCATGGCGGCCAGGATGCCGGGCATATTGTAGATAATCCCGGAAACTACCACCTTATGACCGTCAAAGTTTCCTTTGGGAGCAGCCGCTAGCTCTGCATTCAGTTTTTCCAAACGGGCGGTATATTCGTCCTTTCGTTCGAAATACGCCGCAGTCAGCACGGCAGAACGAGAAGAAGCGGAAATCAGTTCCGGATGTTCCCCAGCCAGTTTGCAGAATTCACGGCGGGCCTTACGGCTCTTGTTGTAAACACGAATGGCGTTTTTAATGTCGTCATTGGTGATAGCGCGTCCGCAGATCTTTTCCAGATGAGCCTTCACTTCGCTGAACATATCATACGAATACTGCTTGCCGCCAATGGTATCGCGAACTTGAGGATGCGCCAGGAACATAACGGGCATCTTGTCTTTCATGGCCACTTTGAAGTTCTGGCTCATAGGACGCAGGGTATCGCACAGTACCGGAGTGATGATCCCATCAATACCATCTAACGTACCATCCAGCAGCATTTCCAGGGATTGTTGGGCCAAGGTGCAATAGAAGGTAGCGCAATATTCCTTGGACCGAACTTCCTGTTTGCCATTACAACCCCATACGCCCATGGGAACCATATCGCCAGCATAGACCAGTTCTTCCGGGACATAGTATGGCAGCACGCCAATTACTTTTTTCCCTTGTGCCTTATATTTGGCCAGCTGGGTTTTGGGGCTAGCAGCAACCTTTTTAAACTCCTCAATCAATGCATCAATAGCCATTGTCAATTCCCCTTCTTCTCGTCATTAGCTTCCATGGCTTCGACCAGGCCTTGTACACGGGTTTCATACTGGGCCGCGTTGAAGTTCCGCGGGTCAGCCTGATCTCCGTCAAATCCAGCGGTAGGAATCCCCATGTCGGCAGTAAAGCGCCGCTGCATTTCCGGCATATAGCCGCTCCAAGGTTTGCAGGAACGGTTGTAGTGCACCAGCACGCCGTCCACTTTGTTGTCCCGGATCAGCCCTTCTCTCCAGGCAACACCTTGCTCTACGCTAACGGAGTTCGGGGCTTTGCAGTAGGCTTTAATGAGTCCGTCATAGTTATCATATTCGAACCCGAAGGCCGGAGCATATACTACGCCAGTAATGTTCAGACCATTGGCTTTTAGCGGTTTGAACAGCTGCGGCAGTTTCGGCCAGCACGGAATCCCTTCGAACATGATCCGGTGTTCTTCTTTGAACGGTGCCGTAGTGGTGCCGGCTTTTACGTGCTCTTCCAGTTCGCTGGCCAGCAGTTCAAATGCTTCTGCCGTTTCAACCCGGCCACGGGCAGTTACGATATCTGCCATGTGGTTAAACAGGTCAAAGCCATTAAACGGTGCCGGTTTGTACTGTAGGTAGTTGCAGACTTTTAACCAGGCTTTGGCAGAACGGTTGGCGTTCTGGCAGCATTGTTCAAATTTGTCTTCGTCAAATTTCCGCCCGGTCAGTTCTTCCATCTGCCGGATAGCCGTATCAAACTGGCTACGGATGTATTTCACGTTGGCTTCGTTTACATGATCGAATTCGTTATAAGGAATATCCATCATGATCAGGGGAATGTTATGCCGCCGGGCAATATCTTCGTACCATTTGGTCATGCAGTTGCAGATGTTGTTGCAGCACAATACAAAGTCCGGCATGGGCATGGTCATCTGACGATATTTATGCAGGGCATTCTGCCGACGGGTCTTTTCTTCCCCTTCGGGCAGGGCCGCAATTTCATAGATATTATCCGTGGTAGGATAGGGTTTCAGGGTTTTGGGGTCGATTACGGGTTTACCGTTTTCATCGAAAACTTTCTTCCCGTTTTCGTCTTTCATCTGTTTGCCGCTATTGGGGTTAATGACATAGTTGCCATTTTCATCCATCTTATTGGCACCCCGATAGCCGGCCGCATAGGCCAGGGAAATCCGGGCATAACCACAGATATCGTTATCATAGCCCAGGTTTTCAGCAGCTTCGCACATCACTTCGCCGTCCCGGTTGGCGGCGATACCTGCTGCCTGGTTTTCCGGATAGCCTACATGGAGGCCAAAGGATTCGGCCAATTCACAAGGGAATTTGGAAGAGGACCAGCCTACTTTTTCTCCTCTTTCTTTGGCTTCCCGTAATTCGCGGTACACTTTTTCAACTACATCTCTCAGCGCTTGTACGCCAGGACTCACTTTTGCCATTGTTTATCCTTCCTTTTTATGCAACGCTTCAAAATTATTTATTGGCTTTTTTCAACGCTTGTTTGTACGCATACAGAGCGGCCCCCAGGGCACCATTGTACTGTGCCAGCGGGGAGAACTGGATTTTTACACCCAATCCTTCCTCCAGGGCATCACGCACTCCGTAATTTCTGGCAACGCCACCAGTCATAATCACATCCGGAACCACTCCGACCCGGTGTGCCAGACCGATAACACGGCTCGCTACGGAGCGATGTACGCCGGCAATGATATCTTCTTTGCTAATGCCTTGGGAAAGCTGGCTGATAACTTCGCTTTCGGCAAAAACCGTGCAAGTGGAACTGATGGAAATCCGTTTTGTGGATTTAGCCCCCAAATCCGCCAGGTCCTGCACTTTTACTTCCAGGATTCCAGCCATAACATCCAGGAACCGTCCGGTACCTGCAGCACATTTGTCGTTCATCTGGAAATTGGTCATCGTGCCGTTTTCCACGTGAATGACCTTTACGTCCTGTCCTCCAATATCAATCACGGTATGCACATGAGGGAACAGAAAATAAGCTCCCATGGCATGGCAGGACAGCTCACTCATCTGCTTGTCGGCGATCCCTTCCAAGGAATTGCGGCCATACCCTGTCGCCAGGGTAAAATCCATCTCTTCCTTTTTCATGCCAGCGTTTTGCAGTACTTCCTCAATAGAACGCGCAGGACCGGAAGTTCCGGTCCCCACGTCTACCAAGGATTTTGCAATGATATCTTGACCGTCTTTCAGGATGACACACTTGGAGGCGGTCGATCCCACATCAATACCCAAGGTATAAATACTCATGTAGCGTTTTCCTCCCCTAAGGGCTTATTTCTTTACGTACGTATCAAATTCTCTGATCGCACGCGGCAGCAGCATTTGATGGAATGGGCAAATGCTGTCCGGGTTCTGATACGCAGCTTCCGTGAAGGCAATCACATAGTCACGCAGCTTGTCCATATCCACAATTTCGTCCACCAGGCCCAATTTGGCGCAAGCCTGCGGCCGGGAATTATCCACAAAGGACTGGATCAACGCGTTCATCTTATCGATGGTGGGCTGCAGATCTTTGCCAGCCTTGCGGTCTTTAGCCAGTCTACGACTGTACATAGCGCTAGCAGCGGTTTCGCCGTTCATAACGTCGATTTCAGTCGCAGCAGTGCCAATAGAGAAGGCATTGGTATTGCCTTGCGGGCCACCCAGTACGTAGTGAGCAGCAGCGGTACCTTTTCTCAAGGTGATTTCAAATTGAGGAATATGGGAGCTCTGGATGGAGTAAATCAGAGATTGTCCCAGACCCAGCAATTCTGCTTTTTCCGCATCGTTACCTACATCAATACCTGTAGTATCCTGAATCCAGACGATGGGCAGACGATCTCTCGTGCACAGCGTAACAAATTCGTTCATCTTCATCAGGCCTTGGCGATACAGTTTACCACCAATCGCCACGGAGCCAACGCCATTTTCCCCTTTGTATTCCGGATAGTTCATCAAAAGGCCTTGGAAGTTAGCAACAACGCCGACCAACAGGCCATTGACTTTGGCAATACCGGTTACCATTTCAGGGCCATAGCCTTTTTTGTATTCCTTGAATTCGCTGTTGTCAAACAGACGACCAAGAATGCTGTAGATATCATAGGCCCGTTTGTCGTTCATAGGCAGCAGGCTGTACAGATCTTCAGTAGGCAAGGCGGGTTCTTTAGGATCATCCACGCGGAAGAAGTCCAGATCAAATTTTGGCAGCATACCCACATACTTTTTAATGCCTTCCAGTACGCCTTCTTCAGAAGCATAAACTTCCCGGATAAATCCAGTTTCGGTATAGTGAATATCTACCGCTCCAGGGGGTTCAGTCTTGACGGACTTATCCACGGCGTCCGCAATTTCGTTGGCATACTGCATATCCACATGGCCTTTCGGGTTCATGCCGCCTACAATACCAGCGCCACCTACAGCCATGTTGGCTTTTTCATGGGCAATAATCACGGTCGGGCTGATGGAATGATAGCCACCGCCAGCCGGGTTGGTTCCATAGATACCTACGATGACGGGGATGCCCAGTTGGTTTAATTCGGAGTTCCGATAGAACGGAGTACCACCGCCGCGCCGGTTTGGATATACTTTTTCCTGTTCGTCAAATTTTACACCGGAGCAGTTCAGCACATACACCAGGGGGATGCGCAGCGTTTTAGCTGTGTCAGAAGCCCGTAGCAAGCATTCCGCCTGCCCCGGTACCCAAGCGCCAGCTAGTTTTTTATTATCAGAGGCGCAGACAACACACCATTTGCCATTGATTTTCCCCAGGCCTTTAATAATGGCTACAGAACCATTTTTATTGTTTTGGGGGTTGAACAAGCTGTTTATTGGTCTCCAGGTTCCCGGTTCCACCAGTTTTGCCACGCGCTGCAGAGCGGTCAATTCCCCTCTTTTATTAACGTCGGCATCTGCCTTACCGGCTTCCTGTGCCTGTTGGATCAAGGCGTGAATTTCCGCTTCAATCTTTTTCAGCTGTTCTTTATTGGCTGTATCTTCTTTTTTCAGCGGTTTCCCTACCTGAGGCAGGTGCTGAAAATATCTAGGCATAGAGTAAAAACCCATGGATTATTTTCCTCCTACAGTTGTTCTTATTTCGCAGCGTCTGCTACAGGAACTTGAATGAAAGCTTGTCCCGGGTCAATTTCTTCCCGAATCAGTTTAATAACGGAAGGTTCGGGCGGATCCAGTTTAACGGCTTTGGATACATCCAGTTCAAACCCGGTGTTTTCCAGTACGTCTTCCGGAGAAGAGGTAGGATAGTAGCCTGCCAGATACATTCTCTTGGTCTTTTCATCAAATTTTAGGATGCCTCTGTCGGTAACGACCATTTGCGGTCCTACGTCTCCAGGCAGCCCCAATCTTTCCCGTCCGCCAGGGCCATCAATCCAGCCTGGGCTGGTCACATAGTCAATCTTCTGCATAAATCTGCGTTTTTCATGTTGCATCATAATGATGGTATTGGAGTACGTGGCGATCCCGTTAGCACCGCCGCTGCCGGTGAACCGGGTTTTGGGGTGATGATAATCGCCGATGGAGGTAGAGTTTACGTTGCCGTACGGGTCAATCTGCGCACCGCCGATGAAAGCAATCAGCCGATTGTTTTTGTGCAGGTATTCATTGATTTCAAATCCAACAAACCGAACGTTCGGCCAAATGCAGCCACAATGAGCCATAAACCGCAAATCCCCTACGCTGCGGGGTACTTCTACAGGAGAGCAGTCCATCAGGCCGCTTTCCACAATAATATGGCAATCCGGGGCATACACTCTCTTTGCAACACTGGCACCAATGAGGGGAAGCCCAGTTCCAACGGTGACCACCTGGCCATTTTTGATTTGTTTGGCAATGGTCACGGCCTGCATTTCTTTATTGGTATAATTCGTGTAATCAGCCATTCTTACTTGTCCTCCTTAGTCATGTCGATATGATAGCCCAAGCCAGGAACCACTTTCAAATTGATCAAGCGGGTAGCCCCCAGTTTGTTCAGATATTCGTCATGATCTTTCAGATCAAAGACCCATTCTTTGCAGAACGCATCAAAATCTTCCTGTGTCTTGGATACTTTGTCATAGACTTTCAGGAACGGATTATCGTAATCATACAGGCCGAAGCATTGGGAAGGATGAGCGCCATAAGGAGCTAGAACGACGGCATCCACGCACATGCCAGGGATATCATTCTTGGTGTTGTCTCTTCTAATTTCTTCGTTGCTGATAATTTCTTCGGTTGTTACAATGGTGTGCTTAGCCGCCATAGCAATATCCACATCCTGGAACTTGCCGCCCCAAATCCGTACGGTGCCATCCGGAGAGGCTTGCTGCACATGGATAATGGCCACATCAATTTCCGGAACAGGAACAGCTACAACTTTTTGTCCCGGTTTAAAGGGGTTGTCAATGTATTTGAACTTATCATCGGGCACTTTGTCCAAAGTCTTACGCACTTCTTTGCTGATACCCCATTCATCCGTTAGGCCGGACCCCTGCATCAACGTAACAGGCAGGAAAGGCAGTCCCAAGGCAGCCGCATGCCACATCATGTAAATAACATCCTGGGAGTAGTCTTCCATGGTCAGTTTGCCGGCTTCAAACCATTTTCTAAACCGTCTGGAAACATTGGTTACACCGGAATTAGCGGTGTAGCAGTTAATATAGGCTTTCACCCGGCCATTGCCGATCAGCATATCCCAATCGCCACCGGCTGCTCCACCTAATCCGGTCAAATCAGTAATTCCTTGACGCAAAATTTCAGCTACCGCGGCATAGGGTTTGCGGTCCGTGGTAAACCCGCCCAGGGCAATATGATCCCCGCTATGCACATACTTGGCAACTGCGTCCTTTAATGTCATTACTTTACCCAAAGCAAAAACCTCCTTAAGCTCCTTACTAGATTGTGAACCCCCCGGAATCCGCCTCAAAGAAACAATCCATCCCCCTTTATATGAGTGTTTTTAATTTGCATTCCGGTATTCATTGTACAATTTGATTATAACACAAATAATTTTTTTTTAAAATCTCTCTGAACGGTATTGTCAGTTCTTTTTCAAATAATTAAAAATTCAAATAGTTTATTTTAATTTACCACTTTTTCCGCTATTTTGCTCGATATTTTTCCTGAAATTATAGTGTGTTTTTAAACTATTTCCTTTTTCTTCTGTAATTTACGTTGTCATTATGCTCTTTTTGCCGTTTTATCCAACGAGTAGCAGCACGCTTTAGCACTTCTTCTGTATTTTTTAGTTCTCCACTTTGGACACGTAGGAGTAAAACGGAAAGTAGCTGCCCTAATTGCTGCTTTTCTGCCCCCAGCTGCAAAGCATCCTGCCCTGCAATTTGTAAGTCCGATGTATGAACGGGCATGAGACAGGCCATCTTAATCAGGCGTTTGCCATACATCTGGGCATGCAGGATATCATTGGGAGTAGCGTTGGTAGCCGCTGTATCAGCGATACATACCGTCGTCAATTGCGTAAACGCTTCCGTCATTTCCCGGTTGCTGCGAAAGTGCCCACTACGCGCTTCTTTCCGCAGCCAATGCCATGTTTTCCCATCATCCTGTCCACTAATAAAACCAAAATGCATATGATTTTTAACCAGCCAGGCTACCCTCTTCACCAGGGCTTCCGGCAGCTGCAGCCGGTGCAAAATTTTTTTTGCCAACTCTGCTCCTACGGTTTCATGTCCGTAATCGCAAACTTGCCCCTCTTTGTTGATGCCCCGCACACCAGGACGTCCTTTGGCAATATCATGCAGCAAAATCGCCCAGCCAGTGGTGAGACAACGGTCTCCTTTGTCTAAAGCCGTCATGGTATGCCGCCATACATCGTAGCAATGAAAGGCGGGGTTTTGGGGCACATTCACCAAATCTAGGACCTCGGGCAAAATGGGTACAGGAAAAACTTTTCCTGCCTGCCGCACCCGGCAGGTTTCTCCGGCTAAGCCACTTTCTACCATCAAATCCATGCCTTCTCCTGCATAGGGGGCCGCTAACAATTTATTGAGTTCCGTCCGCACCCGTTCCAGAGAAAGGCCCCTCACCCGTTGTAAATTCTGTATCATGGCAGGCAAAAGTTTAGGATCCGGTGTAAATCCCAGTTGAGCAATAAAGCGACAGGCCCGGAACATCCGCAACGCATCCTCTTCAAACCGTTTATTCGCATTTCCTACCGTGCGCAGCACCTTGCCGCGAAGATCCTCCAAGCCATTATAGTAGTCCGTAAAATGCCCCTCCAAATCCACCGCCATGGCATTAATGGTAAAATCTCTTCGGCCCAGGTCTTCTTCCAAGGTTTCACAGTACCAGACTTCTGCAGGTCGATGGGAATCTTCCTGTCCATATGCCTCATTGCGATAAGAGGCTACCTCTACCCCATGGTTTCCTATCCGAAGTATGACAACGCCAAAATTTTGTCCCAGTTCACTCACTACGGGGATCTTGTTGTTTTCCGCTACCAGTTTAATTTCGTCAGGGCGGGCATTGGTCACTACATCATAATCATCGGGGACTTTCCCTAATAACAGATCACGCACAGCCCCCCCTACAACATGGGCCTGGAATCCGCTGTTTTGCAGTGCCTTCATGACCGTTTTGACATAACCAGGCAAAACAAACTCCATGCAGCTCACCTCTCCATCAACGTTCCAGCGACGTCAGGGTAAAGACCCCCATATCCATTCCCGGATCGCTCTTCATTTGCAGCGTGCAGGAAAATTCCTGCTCCATCCCTTTCACACCGTGTTCCACCAAATAACTATACACCAAAGGATGCACCGTAAGCAGCAGGGTATGGCTCATGGAGCCAGCCATAAAACTGGAGCGCAGTCTCCTGCGAATTTCCACATAGACTGTTTCCGGCGCATCTACCCGACCCGTTCCTTCGCACATGGGGCAGGTGGTATAGAGCACACTGGATAAATTGCGCCGCGCCTTCATCCGTGTCATTTCCACCAGATTCAGGGGGGTAATATCCATCACCTTGGGTTTCATCTTATCCGCAGCAAATTCTTTTTTCAGGATCTGCAGGATTTCCTCCTGTTCCTCCCGGGTGTCCATATCAATAAAGTCCGTCACAATGATTCCGCCAATATCCCGCAACCGTAATTGCTGTGGAATTTCTTCTGCCGCTTCCCGGTTGGTACGAAAACTGGTTTCTTCCCGGCTCTCGCCATGCGCATCCTTGCCGCTATTGACATCAATTACGGTCATCGCTTCTGTGTAATCAAAGACCAGATACCCACCGCCCGGAAGCCATACAACCCGATCGGAAATCCCAGCGATGGTTTCTTCCAGATGATAATGGCTGAAGATATCCTCCTCCCCCGTATACAATTCTACAGGCACTTGTTTCAGACCCATTTCGTCCAAAAGTTTTTCTACGGTTTGCAGGGTTTCTGGCTCATCCACGACAATTTTTTCTACGCTCGTGGTAGCGTAATCCCTTAGCATGCGGATGGATACATCCAACTCCCGGTATAAAAGCTGCGGTCCCCGGCCTACTTTGCTGCGGCGCAATAACACATCCCAATTGCGAAGCAATTGGGATAGATCCGCTTCAATTTCTTTTTCTTCAGCCCGCAGTGCCGCTGTCCGAATCACAAGACCCATATGGGGAGGCAGGAGACTTTCTGCAAACGCATGGAGGGCATTGCGCTTTGTTTTACAGGCGATTTTCCGGGACAGGGAAATCCTTTTTCCATTGGGTTCCAGCACTACATACCGCCCTGGCAGCGTAATATGCCGGGTAATCGCTGGCCCTTTGTTGCTCCTGGCGTCTTTAGTAACCTGCACCAGAAGCATCTGCCCTTCCGTAACCCGTTCTTCTTTTTTTAGCGTCAAAAATCCGTTTTTACCAATACCCAGGTCTACAAAGGCAGCTTGAATTCCGGGAACCACATTGCAGACGCGTCCCCGGTATACATTGCCTACCAGATTTTCTCCGTTGTGGCGTTCCACAGCATATTCCCGCAATCTTCCTTCCTCGCAAAGTCCCATGCGGGTTTCTTCTGGCCGGACACTGATAAAAACACTTTGTTTTGGTTCCATACTATGCTCCTATCAGGTCAGTTTTTTGTCCCTGGGCATCCCTTCCGTATAATTCTTTCTGCCGGATATCTGCCTGTTCTACGACAAGGGGTACAGCAAATTGATCCCGCAAGACCTGCAGCAGTTCCATTGCTTTCATGCTTCCCGTCGGCGTTATGGCAATATCGAAAAACAGTGTCAAAAGGCCGTGGCTCCAACTTCCTGCTACCTTAGAAATATACGCTTTTACATTAATACATTTAGGGGCCCCTTTTCCTTTTTTATGGGGTTTGGTAAAAGGGACTTCCTCTGTTGTATTAAATTGTGCTAAGCCATTTTCCGGATTTACCGCACAAGGAACCATAACTTCATAAGCAGCTCCCTTGGCTGCCGCCATGAGTTTGGGCGCATGGTCATCGGCTAGATCTCCTTTTAGGATATGGATTCCCATAGGGAGTGCTTGTTGCAGCGCCTGTAGCAACGTCTCTAAAGACCAGCCGTCCTCATGCCAAGTAGCTGCTAGTTTAATTTCTGCAAACTGACAGAGCGAAACAATGCCTACACCAAGCGCTGTAGCCAAAGAAAAACGCATGTGAGGGTTAAATCCCTGGGAATACTCTACAGGAATCCCTGCGCGACGGATCGCCTTTTCAATGGTTCTCTGGTATTCCAAATGAGAGATAAACCGAATCCCCGCTTCCTTAGTAATCTGCATCCGCAGTTTCATGGCATATCTTCCCTCGCTTTCCAATCCACGATATGTACACCAAGCTGCTGGCAGACGCCGCATCCCGTACAAGTGGAGCGTCTGCAATCATGGGTAAAGGCCGCTTGTTTGGCTTTTTCGTACTCGTTGCGGAGAAACTGCCGGGATACCCCACAGCTGGTATGCTCCCATGGAAAGAGCTCTTCTATGCCACGAGGTCTTGTATTATAAAACTCCATCGTCAGCCCAGAATCCTCAATAGCCTTCTGCCATCGGTCAAAAGCAAAGAATTCACTCCAGCTGTCAAATTTAGCGCCTCGCTGCCAGGCAAGGTAAATGGCTTTCCCGAGCCTCCGGTCGCCTCTTGCCAGTACCCCTTCCATCAGACTGGTGCGGGAATCGTGATACTGGTAATGAATATTTTTCAATCCAGCAAAGGCCTGTTTCAGCAGCATATGTTTCCGATCAAATTCTGCCTTGGAATTTTGCCCCACCCACTGAAATGGCGTATACGGTTTGGGCACAAAATTAGAAACGCTTACCGTGACCTTGGCACCTCCGCTGCCTGTGACGGTTTTATATTTCCACTGCACTTTTTGTGCCAGCTGGGCAATCGCCAATACATCCTCATCCGTCTCAGTAGGAAGCCCGATCATAAAATATAATTTAACCGCAGACCAACCGTTTTCAAACGCAGCCCCCACGGCGTTCATCAAATCTTCTTCTGTCACGCCTTTATTGATAACATCCCGCATTCGTTGGCTGCCTGCCTCCGGAGCAAAGGTCAATCCGCTTTTACGCACGGCCTGCACCTCCTGGGCAAGTCTGACAGAAAAGCTGTCAATCCGCAAAGAGGGAAGGGAAACACTAACCCGTTCTTTTTGGAAGGTTGCCAATAATTTCCGAGTTAAGGGTTCCAAATAGGAATAATCCGCCGTGCTGAGAGAGAATAGGGAAATTTCATTATATCCCGTAGCAGGAACCAATTCCTGGGCCAGTTTCATAAGCGTCTCCGGGCGGCGTTCCCGTACGGGACGATAAATCATACCGGCGTTGCAAAAGCGGCAGCCCCGGCTGCATCCCCGAAATAATTCCAACATAATCCGGTCGTGAACCGTATCACTATAAGGCACAATGGGATGCGTAGGAAATTCCAACGTATCCAGATCTTGTTCTATGCGTTTATACACTACTGGCGGAGCTGTAGGTTCCAGCGGGATCGTACTGGCAAGGGTCCCATCCTCATGATAGGTTACCTTGTAAAAAGAGGGCACATAAATACCCTGAATTTGAGAAACCCGGCGAAGAAATTCTATTCTTCCTCCTGGTTTTCCTTCTTTTTTCCAATTTTGATACAGTACGGTGACTTCCTGGATGATCTTTTCCCCATCCCCCAGCATGCAAAAATCCAAAAAATCAGCCAGCGGTTCACAATTAAACACGCAGCAGCCGCCGGCACATACAAAAGGATCTTCCAGTGTCCGGTCTTTGGACCAAAGAGGAACGCCGCCTAGATCCATCATATTCAAGATATTGGAGTAGGACATTTCATATAAAAGGGTAAACCCTAAAAGATCAAAATCCTTTAGGGGCCGGGTATTTTCCAGGGAGGAAAGAGGCAGCTGCCGCTGCCGCATTTTTTCTTCCATATCCACCCAGGGAGCAAAGGCCCGCTCTGCTTGAACACCGGGCAGAACATTAAGGCAGTCATATAAAATTTTAAATCCCAAATAGCTCATGCCAATTTCATAGGCATCCGGAAAAGCCAGGCAAAAGGTGGTATCTACTTCTTGTTCTGGCTTTACAATACTGCCAAATTCCATGCCCGTATATCGGGCCGGCTTTTCCACGCTATTTAAAATATCTATTGGCAATTCTTTTCTCATCCAGCAGAACTCCCCTCTTACTGAAACCGCAAGGTCTGACGGTGTGCATTGATATTGAGCAGCAGAAATACCATCAGGATGTTGGTCGTAAGGCTGCTGACCCCATAACTCATAAAAGGAAGCGGCACCCCTGTGACCGGCATAATTCCGCTGGTCATCCCCACGTTAACCAGAATATGAAATAGGAACATAGAAACAATCCCCACAGCCAAAAGTGTACCAAAATCGTCAGAGCTGCGCATGGCAATTAAAATTCCCCGGTAAATCAACAGGGCATAGAGTAATAAAATAAGTGTAACTCCAATAAAACCAAACTCCTCGCCAGCCACCGCAAAGATAAAATCCGTATGGTTCTCCGGCAAAAAATTTAGCTGGCTCTGGGTCCCGGCAAAAAGACCTTTGCCAAAGAACATGCCAGAACCGATAGCAATCATGGACTGGATCACGTGATACCCGCTGCCATAGGGCTCCAAGCCAGGATTTAAAAACACTCGAATCCGATTTCTCTGGTACTCATGGAGCATTCTCCACACTAAGGGCGCAGACGCCAGGCCCAATCCACCCATAACCAAAAAGTAGCGAAACCGGAAGCCACAGACGATGATGGTCCCTAGTAAGATCGCCAAAAAAACCAGGCTCGTTCCCAAATCCGGTTGCCGGATGACCAGAAGAAACGGCAGCAGTACGTAGCCAAAGACAGGCAGCCAACTGCGAAAGTCCGTCAAAAGAGGCAGGCGATCATCCACATAGCTGGATAAGCTGACGATCATAATGGCTTTGGCAAATTCGCTGGGTTGGATGGTAATCGGCCCTAGTTGCAACCAGCGTTGGGCTCCCAGCGCACTTTTACCTACCAGCATGACCAAAAGCAGCATTGCAAGGTTAAACAGGTACAAAGGCCGAGCCATGCTTTTTAAGATACGATAGTCAAACCGCAGTAAAAAAGCGCCTAACAAAAAATTAATGGCCGCAAATACGGTCTGCCGCAGCACAAAGTTGTAGCGGTGAGGGCCTGGAATATTGGCATGGGTAGCACTTCCGATCAGCACAATCCCAATAATAATGAGCGCGATAACGCTTCCCAGGAGCAAGAGATCAATATTACGAAACATTTTTTTCAGAGATAGTCGCATCCGCATCCACCTTACTTTGTCGGTTCCTGCCGCCGTGTCCTAGGATCTGTAAACGCATATTCCAAGATGCTCTGTACAATAGGCGCCGCAGAAACAGCCCCGTAGCTTCCTTGTTCCACAATACAGACAACGACCAGCTGAGGCTTTTTTGCCGGCGCATAGGCAATAAACCAGCCGTGATCCATCCCATGGGGATTTTCTGCCGTACCCGTTTTACCAGCCACGGCCACCGGCAGACTCTTTAATGCAGCCGCCGTACCGCCTTCTTCCGTTACGGCTTCCAGTCCTTCCTGCACCAGTTTTAATGTGGTTTCTGACACAGGAAGTTTACCTTCTTCCACCGGGTCAAAGGTTTTCACTACGCTGCCATCATCATTTAAGATTTTACTCACCAGATACGGTTTAAATCGTTTGCCATCGGTAGCAACAGCACTTAGCATCTCAGCTACCTGGATGGGGGTTGCAAGGGTAAAACCCTGGCCAATAGCGGTATTAAAGGTATCTCCCAAATACCATTCTTCCTTAAAAGTATCCTGTTTGTAGGCAGGAGAAGCAATAAGGCCCTTTGCTTCTCCATGGAGATCAATTCCCGTCAATTGCCCAAAGCCAAAATTTCGGGCATATTTGTCCAAAAGATCAATGCCCAGGCGGTTTCCCATTTCATAGAAATACACGTTATCAGAGGCAGCCAGCGCTCGTTTGAAATTAATATATCCTAGCGCTTCCCCGCCAGCATTACGCATATCAATCAGCCAATGCCGCCCGGAATCGTAGATCAGTTCATCCGGGGTGACTTTCTTTTCTTCCAGGGCCGCGCTACCTGTCACGATTTTAAATGTGGAACCAGGAGGATATTCACCGGCAATCGCTTTGTCCGTCATGGGATGGAAAGGATCCGTATTCAGATAGCTCCAGTTTTTTTCGCTGATGCCATTTACAAACCAGTTGGGGTCAAATCCCGGCCGAGACACCAGTGCTTTTACTTCTCCTGTATTGGGGTCCAACACCACCACGGCCGCACCATGGGCATTTATCGCTTTGAGTTGCCGATCCACGGCGGCTTCCGCCACTCGCTGCAGCTTGGCGTCAATCGTTAGGACAAGTCCCTGCCCCGGCTTAGGATCCACTTTATCCATAATCTGGATCACACGGCCCGCTACATCCACTTCTTCCCGATAACTCCCATCTTCTCCCCGAAGGTAGGAATCGTAATAGTTTTCCAGGCCAAATTTGCCAATAATATCCCCGGCTTTTAGACCGCTGTAGGCACCTTGGGAAATTTCATACTCGCTGATTTCTCCTACATACCCCAAGGCATGCACCGCCAACTCTTTATTGGGGTATGTGCGCACCGGCTGTACTTCCAGGGTAACGCCTGGCAGGTAGCGGAGATTTTCCTCCACCTTGGCCACCATTTCCGGTTTGGCGTCCCGCACCAGGCGAACCGTTTCTCCGCTACCATCATGGCTATCCACGGCTTTTTGCAATTTCTCCATGGGGATTCCTAAAAGCTGGCTGAGTCGTTCCAGTGTCTCTTTTTTATAAGTACCATTGCTGGGAAGCAGGGAAATATTCACACCGGGATGATTATTGGCGATTTCCTCCCCATTACAATCGTAAATGATGCCTCGGGGTGCCAGAATGCGGGTATACCGGGTTCTATTTCCTTCTGCTTGCCGGCTGTAGGTACGTCCTTCCAAAATCTGCAGGTAAAACATCCGTCCGATCAGTACGGCAATCAGTACCATACCAGCTGCCAGTATAAAATTCAGGCGATAAGCAAATTTTTTATTCAGCAACTTTTTTCTCTCCGCACAGTCTCACTATTCCACGTGATAATAATAATCCAGGCGCCGTTGCACTTTTGGTTTCATTTTCCGATAGGCCACCCACACAATGGGTCCAGCAACCAGATTCCAGAACAATGTTTTAAGGGTAAGGATGGTAAGAGGAAAGAAGGGGAGCCACCGGCCTAAGACAAGGCACAAAAATAATCCCCGGGCCACCTGCAGCAGAAGCGTTAACAAGCCGATCAAAATCTCATAGGTAACCAGACGATCTGCGAACATATTCTGTCGATTATGTCCTACCAAAAAGCCGATGCATCCCCGGGTAATGGTATGCCAGCCGAAATAACTAAACGTCACGACATCTAGGAGCAATCCTGCTCCCAGTCCGTAAAAAGCGCCCCGGCGCGCCCCTTGATCCAAGGCGTATACCACAAGAAGAAGGAGCAGTAGATCAGGCGACTGGCTTCCGGGGAAAAAGAGGAACCAATGGTTTTCCACAATAAAAAGAAATAGTGTTAAAAAAAGCCACAATACCCCTATCACCATCAGGAGTCCCCTCCTCCCGTCGATGTATCTGGGTCTTTTCCTTCCTTTTGCAAGAAGTCAGCAAACCCTTGGAAATTGGTAATGACCCGTGCTTCTTCCAAATGAGAATAGTCTACCGCCGGAGCAATTGTCGCTGTCTTGGTAAGGCCGCCTGCATCCATCTGCACGTCTTCCACGGTACCAATCACCAATCCCTCTGGATGGTAGCCACTATAGCCGCTGGTTACAATGGTATCGCCGGGGAGCACGTCCGCACTCCGGGAAAGGTCACGCATCTCCAGCAATAAATCCGGTCCTGCTACACCGCTTACGATACCAGAAGCACGGGAAGCACCCCGAAGATTTAACCCGCCAATGCGGCTGCGGGGACTGGAAATCAAAAGAACTTTGGATACATGAGGATAGACCCCATCAATGATTCCAATGAGTCCAAAGGCATTGACCACAGGCATATTCATTCTTAAGCCATCGCCTGTTCCCTTATCTAATAAAATCACATCCCGAAAATCCCCTAAGTCTCGACTAATCACTTTAGCTGAAAGCATTTCCCATTGCGGATGCAGCTCTGAAAAATGTAAAAGTTTTGCCAGTCGTTCATTTTCTGCTTTTATTCCGGCTAGTTCCACATTGCTTTGCCGCAATTCCTCGTTTTCTTTTTGTAAGGCCTTATTTTCGTTTTCCAAGGATGTCTTGGATGCAAAATAGGGTCCAATACCCCGCACGCCGCCACTAAGACCACTTACCACAAAAGATACCGGGCGCGTCAATGTTGTCAGCACCGTGTTCACCATGGGAAAGCGATGATAGGCGTCCCAAAATACCCCTCCCAGCATAAGCAGGACCAATATCAATCCTGCTAATCTCACTTTCTTTTTTTGCTGCATCATAATTTTCAAGCCTTCCTACTCACCCTGCCGGGTATACCCACTGCGCCGAAATGCATTGAGGTTTTCTGCCGCCATCGCTGTCCCTCGCACGGCGCAATGTGGGGCGTTTTCTGCAACGCGGACCCGCATGCCACTTGCCCAATTCAGCAAGCTGTCAAAATTCCGCAATTGGGCGCCGCCTCCCGTGAGTAAAATCCCCTGTTCTTTCACCGCCGCTAGTAGCTCTCCATCCAGCGCTTCCAGCACGGAGCGGACCAGTTCCAGCATAGATTGCACAGGGCCCTGAAAAGCTTCCCGCATTTGATTCTGGTTCAAATTCACCGCTGCTGGCATCCCTGTCAAAAGATTTTTTCCTTTGATCTCCATAGAGGCAGGCGGGTTACTTTCCCATACGGTCCCTATCTCGATTTTAGCCTGTTCCGCCCGGTTATTTCCTACGACCAAATTGTAATTTTTCCGCAGGTACTGAGCAAGGGCCTGATCCAGCGCTTCTCCGCCCTGGCGTAAGCAGCGGACTAAAGCGATACGGCCCAAACAAAAAACCGCAGCTTCCAGCGCACCCGCTCCCATATGCACCACCAGCGTTCCCCGAGTGCCTTTAACATCCACGCCAGCACCCAGCGCCGCTGCTAGAGGTGCATCCAAAAGATATGCTTCCCGGGCGCCTGCTTCTGTAGCTGCATCCAAAACAGCCCTGCGTTCCACGCTGGTAACGCCACTGAACGTACTCAGTACCAGCCGTGGTCTGGAAAAGAAACGTTTTCCCAGGATTCTTTTAAGATAGGAGCGCAGCATAATTTTTGTCAGATCAAAATCCGCAATGACCCCATTATGCAGCGGCCTCACAGCTTCCCAGTCTTCCGGAACCCGGCCCAGCATGGGGCAAGCCTTGTCGCCAACGGCTATAATATTTCCGTTTCTGCGGCTACGAACAACCACAGAGGCTTCCTCCAGGACAAGGCCTTCCCCCACAACTGCCATGCGAGTAGATCTGGTTCCCAAATCCACGCCCAGATCCGCTGTGCCGAAAAAATCAAACATGTTGCTGCTCCTTCCACTTAATCCAGGAACCCCTGCTCCTTGAAACTATAATAAATCCCATCCCCGATAATCAGATGATCCAACAAGGGAATCCCCATGACTTTACCTGTTTCCCGCAAAGTCTTTGTCAATTCCCGGTCTTCTCGGCTGGGCGATGGGTCCCCGGAAGGGTGGTTATGTACAGCCAAAATCGCTGCCGCATGCTGCACAATGGCTGGTGCATAGGCTTCCCTGGGATGCACAATGGATGCATTCAGTGAGCCCTCAGAAATTTTCTCAACGCTTATGACTTTGCCCTTGGAATTAAGCAGAATCACTAAAAAATACTCATGGGTAGCATAGCGCAAGCGGGGCATAACCAGCATAGCACCATCTTCAGGGCTATGAATCGCCTTAAAGGGTTTGGTTCCAGCTTCTGCCAGCCGTCGTCCCAATTCCAGCGCGGCCATAATTACGGAAGCTTTGGCCGTACCAAGACCTTGTACCCGTGTTAATTCTTTAGGATTCTGGGTGCGTGCCAGCTGCGTATCTTTCAGCATATCCCCGGTTAGTTCCCGAGCAATATCCAGGGCAGATCGTCCCTTTGTACCCGTGCCAATTAAAATCGCCATGAGTTCTGTCATACTGAGCGCACTGGGCCCATAGGCTAAAAGGCGTTCACGAGGGCGTTCCTCCGGCAGCATCTCTTTGATCAAATATTGTGTCATCTGTAGTTCCGTCCATTTCTGCGATCATTTGTGTTACGGTATAAAGGGGTAGACCCACTACATTGCTGTAGGACCCCATAATATGGGGAATAAATTGTGCTGCTGCGCCCTGGATTGCATAGGCACCCGCTTTATCCAGCGGCTCGCCGGAACGTACGTACCGGGCAATCATGGTATCCGTTAACGGTGCCATATACACCAGTGTTTTTTCTACCCTTGTGAGCACTTTTTCCCGATACAGCAAGGTCACGCCGGTTAAAACCTGGTGTGTTTCTCCAGATAAAAGTCGTAGCATAGCCGCTGCTTTTTCCGGGGTCCCAGGTTTTCCTAAGATTTTTCTCCCCAGTACCACTACTGTATCTGCGGCCAGGATCATGGTATCCGTTCCAACTTTCGCCGCCACACTCCTAGCCTTCATAAGCGCATTTTGCTGTACCAGGGCTTCCGGGGGCAAATCTTTTTGTATTTCTTCCGCTTCACTGCTAACAACCTGAGGATAAATACCAATCTGCTGCAATAATTGTAAACGTCTAGGTGATCCAGATGCTAGAATCAGTTTCATGCTGCCTCCTAAAACTTATGATACGCTACTGCGCCCAGGATCATGCCCAGCATCGCCAAAAGATTAGGAGAGAAAGAAAATCCCAAGCTTATTTTACAAATAAAAAGGTCCACGACACCAGGGGGAACATCCACCAAAAGGTAGGAGCGGGTAAGGAATTCTGTAACAGGCCCTGCAACGAGAATGGTTTTCAGGTTTTCTCCTACCATGCCGCCGATAACCGCCCCGCCTAAGAGGAAGAGAAGCAGCCAGAATCGGTTTCTTCCAGGCATTTTAAACCTCGACTTTCTTTCCCTTCATGTCATAAATCTCTCCATCACTGTAGTATCCAGTAATGGTCCACTGCTCAGCCTGCGTCCGCACACTCTTTTTAAAATTTCTGGCATATATGAGTCCAAGCACCAGCCATACCAGTGCACTTAGTAGCATAATCTGCCACATCGCCACCGTAGTGAAAAAATGGGCAATAGCGCGGCCAAAGGCAAGTCCGGCTAATAGTGCCAGGGTAGGAATCCCGCGGACAATCCATTTTGCTTTTTTCTCATCCAATGTCTGTTTACCCACAATCACACGGGTACCCCTTTTTGCCTCACAAGCATTCCAGCAGTCTAGCATTTTAGGACGCTGTTGTCCCGGCTGTTGCTCAATCTTTACTTTTGCCCGTTGTTTATTCACAGCAATGACCTTGCCTACATAAACGCCGTTATTCATAACTTTTCTCCTTTATTCTGGAAATTCCAGATATTGATTGGGAAAACGCTGCCGCAGCCGTGCCAGAAAGGCATCGCTGGCCTTAAATAAAAGTCCTGTCAGTTTGCCGTTTTCCTTGTACACTAGGATTCGCAAGGGTCGAGGATCTACAGAAGAATAGCGACGAACATATTTTTTTATGGCCGTTTTACGGAAAAAGCTGCGTTTATAGACATTGGAAAAGCTTTCCACCGCATCGTAGGGGATCACCATACGTCGCTCCAACCATAGTCCAAACATAACAATTCGCAGTCCCTTTTCCGTTAGTTCATAGGTATAATGGAATAGGCATCGCCAGACCCATAAAACCACAAACAAAAGATTGTAGCCCCACCCCATCAGGCTGAAACGATACAATACAAAGGTCTGATAGGCCTCGTAGGCCCAGGATAGAGCGATTAACCCCAACGCCGCGAGCGCCAATAGCCACTGGGTATACCCACTCTTTGCTTCTTCTTTGTATGCCTCCAACTTGGTCTCCTTTACACAAAAATACATTAACTAATATATTATAACAAATATTTTTTTATAAGAAAGCAATTTTTCCGTAACAAAAAAGCCTGCCGCAAAAGCAGCAGACTTTTTTGTTTAAACCCAACTATTTTCCCACAGGACCAATCATTGCCAGCATGGCACCTGCCGCAACAGCAGTACCAATAACCCCTGCCACGTTGGGGCCCATAGCGTGCATCAATAAGAAGTTACCAGGATCCGCTTTTTGTCCCACTACCTGGGATACACGGGCTGCCATAGGCACAGCCGATACACCAGCAGAACCAATCAGCGGATTGGTCTTGCCGCCATCAGCCAACTTCATCAGCTGTCCAAAAATGACGCCACCAGCAGTACCGCCAATGAAAGCCACCAGACCTAGCACAATGATTAGCAGAGTTTGGACGTTCAGGAAGCTTTCCGCTTTCATGGTCAGTCCTGTACCCGTTGCCAGCATAATGGTTACGGTATTCATCAGTGCATTCTGCGCCGTATCGGACAACCGCCCCATACAACCGGATTCTGTCATCAGATTCCCCAGCATCAGCATCCCGATCAAAGAGCATACAGAAGGCAACAGCAAGGAGATAAAGATGGTGCAGACAATCGGGAACACAACCTTTTCAAAGTGTGTAACCGTCCGCAGCTGCGCCATTCTGATCTTCCGGTCTTTTTCGGAAGTAAAAAGTTTCATAATAGGCGGCTGAATGAGTGGTACCAAGGACATGTACGAATATGCTGCTACGGCAATGGCGCCCAAAAGATGGGGTGCCATTTTGGATGCCAAATAAATGGAGGTCGGACCGTCAGCACCGCCAATGATACCAATAGCAGCGGCTTCCTTTACGTTAAAGCCTAAGAGCATAGCGCCCAACAGAGCCACAAACACACCGATCTGTGCGGCAGCACCCAAAAGTAGCGTTTTGGGGTTCGCCAGCAGCGGGCCAAAATCAGTCATAGCTCCTACCCCTAGAAAAATCAGAGGCGGAAATACTTCGTATTTGATTCCGGATAGAATCAGTTGCATTACACCAGGATCGGTTTCAAAACCAGTACGAGGCACATTGGCCAGAATGCATCCGAAGGCAATGGGGGAAAGCAAAAGTGGCTCAAAGCCTTTCACTATGGCCAGGTAAAGCAGTACAGCGCCCACCCCCATCATGACGGCATTCTGCCAGGTAAAAGCCGCAAAACCACTATCGTGCAAAATAGAGGTCAGGGCAACGGAAAATGCATCAAACATAGATCAGGATCCTCCTTTATAAGCGGGGACGGAATTAGAGAATCACCATTACGTCGCCGGTAGCCACAGTATCTCCGGCGCTGACACGAACGTCAGAAACAGTACCATCTTCCGGAGCCATAATTTCGTTCTGCATCTTCATTGCTTCCAGAATTAGCAGTACGTCGCCTGCTTCTACTTTATCGCCAGGTTTCACATTGACAGACAACACTTTACCAGGCATAGGAGCTTCTACAGTAACAGAGCCAGCAGGAGCAGGCGCAGCCGCCGGTTTAGCAGCAGGAGCCGGAGCAGCGGCAGGAGCTGGAGCCGGAGCAGCAGCCGGTTTAGCGGCAGGAGCCGGAGCAGCCGCTACGGGAGCAGGCGCAGCTACGGCAGGAGCAGCTGGAGCGGCCGGAGCAGCCGTTACCGCACCGCCAACTTCTTCGACTTCAACCGTATACACAGTACCATTAACGTTAACATTGAATTTTCTCATGAGAATACCCTCCTTAAACTAGATGAAAGCAATCAGTGAAATTCCAGAACCGCCCCTCAACGGTTCCTTCAGTTGGTAAAGAAATGCTGGGGCAGAGCCATTGGCTCCATCTTTCTTTTGTGGTCTTCGATCGCGGCCATAAGGGCAGCTGCTATCATATCGTCTTCATCCTGGACCAGGGCTAGGACAGCGGCAATCGCTGCCACTTTTTCCTCTTCCTGTCTCCGAGAAGCAGCCGCAGATGCAGTAGGTTTAGCCGCTAATGGCTTTTTTTTTGCGGCAGTTTTGTTCTTCGTCGGATCAATGGCATGGATGAGTACCATCAAAATCCCCAAACAAATCAGAACCCCGAACACAATCGCCATGTTGATTAGCATAATCAGCCACGGGTTGTCGGTCATACATTTCACCTCACTTTCTTTTGTAAACCTCAATGGTTTATATCAAAATCACAGCGGAATATTACCATGTTTCTTTTTGGGTTGGTGTTCCTGCTTTGATTTTAACATACGTAGCGCTTTAATAACAGTAGGGCGCGTTGTTTTTGGTTCAATGACCATTTCTACCATACCATGTTTGGCCGCATAATAGGGTGTGGCAAATTCGGCATTGTATTCCTGTGTCTTTTTTTCTTTTTCCACAGGATCATCATGCCGGAAAATAATATTGGCAGCGCCCTGGGGCCCCATTACCGCTATTTCCGCAGTAGGCCAAGCAATTACGTGATCCGCCCCCAAATCCTGGGCGCACATAGCAAGATATGCTCCACCATAGGCTTTGCGGGTAACCAAGGTGATTTTAGGAACCGTAGCCTCACAATACGCATACAGCATCTTGGCCCCATGGCGGATAATACCACCATATTCCTGATCCGTCCCCGGTAAAAATCCTGGTACATCCACAATATTTAACAGTGGAATATTAAATGCATCGCAGAAGCGGATAAACCGTGCTGCTTTATCAGACGCATCAATATCCAAACACCCTGCCATAATCCGTGGCTGGTTAGCAATAATTCCTACCGTAGTCCCATCCATACGTCCCAGACAAGTAATAATATTTCTGGCATACATCCGGTGCGGTTCCAGATATTCCCCATTATCCACGATGCTGCGAATGACTTTATACATATCATAGGGCACCTGGGAACTATCCGGGACAATGGTATTCAGGCTTTCATCCATCCGGTAGGCACTGTCCCCTGTATCATATACCGGCGGATTTTCCCGATTATTGCTAGGCAAAAAGCTTAGCAGATACCGGATCTGTTCCAAACAATCCGCATCATTATCAGCAGGGAAATCAGCTACGCCGCTACGGGTGCAGTGGGTGAACGTTCCGCCCAGGTCTTCTTGTCCCACAATTTCTCCGGTTACAGTTTTCACCACTTCCGGCCCTGTAATAAACATCTTGGAATTTTTCTTGACCATATAAATAAAATCAGTCAACGCAGGACTATACACTGCCCCACCAGCACAAGGCCCCATAATCGCAGAAATCTGGGGAATCACACCGGATGCTCGGGTATTTTGCATAAACATTTTACCAAAGCCTGCCAACGCATCGGTTGCTTCCTGGATCCGGGCCCCGCCGGAATCTTCCATTCCTACAATAGGAGCCCCCACTTCCAGTGCCATCTTTTGTACCTTGGCAATTTTATTGGCATGCATCTCGCCCAGAGAGCCGCCTTCCACGGTAAAGTCCTGGGCATAGACAAAGACAGTCCGGCCATTTACGGTACCGTACCCGGTAACAACCCCGTCACCTGCCAGGTACTTCTTGTCCTGCCCAAAATTAAAGCACCGGTGCTCCACAAATTTATCCAGCTCAACAAAACTTCCTTCATCCAGAAAGCTATGAATTCTTTCCCTTGCGGTCATCTTCCCGGAATCATGTTGTTTGCCGATTCGTTTGGCACCGCCGCCTGCCTCGATTTTCTCATATCGTTCAAACATATCATCAATTTTTTCTTTTGTAGTCAACTATATACACCTCCTAAGAATGGATTTTTCGGGAAAACTAAAACAGTGTCATTGTATCATAAACAACACCTTGTTTCCACTTATTTTCGGAATATACGGACGGGAGTAATCTCCCGTCCGTACCACATATTTATTCAGCTTCCATTGTGCCAGTTTTGAGAAGTCTCTCGTGGAAAGAGAACGCCTCAGAAAGAAGATGCGGCGTCTGGCTGTAATTGCAGGCAACACAAGCCCGCTCAAAATAATCCTGCAGCATCGGCTGGAATTTAGGGTTAGCAATTTTATCAATAATAATGGGTGCTCTTTCTTTCGGAGAAAGGCCACGCAAATCCGCTACCCCTCGTTCTGAAACGATGATATCCACATCATGTTCCGTACTGTCAATATGGGAACAGAACGGTACTACGGAGCTGACCTTACCACCTTTGGCCATACTGGTCGTAAAGAATACAGTCAGGTAGGCGTTGCGGGCAAAATCGCCGCTGCCACCAATCCCGTTCATGAGTTTTGTCCCGCCCACATGGGAAGAATTCACATTTCCGTAGATATCCACTTCAATAGCCGTATTCATGGCAATAACGCCAAGTCTGCGGATCACTTCCGGGTTATTAGAAATTTCCTGCGGCCGCAGAATCAAATGTTTCTTATACTGTTCCAAATTGTTCCGCAGCTTTTCCATATACGGAGCAGACGGTGTCAAAGAAGCCCCGCAAGCCACCCTTAGTTTACCAGCATCAATCAGGTCAAACATCCCATCTTGAATCACTTCAGAGTAGACACTAAGATCAGTGAAATCAGAATGTACCAAGCCGTTAATTACCGCATTGGCCACACTACCCACACCGCTTTGCAAAGGTAAGAGATTTTTGGGAAGGCGCCCGGCCTTAACTTCAGCTTTGAAGAACTCCACCAGATTCCGTCCCATGGCCCGGGCATTTTCGTCCACGGCAGCCAGTTTGCTGGGCTGATCCGGAATATCACACGGAACAATCGCTGCGACCTTATCCAAATCGCAGGGAATATAAGGTGTCCCAATTAAATCTTCCGGTTTTTCAATGGGGATTGGCTTCCGGTTGGGGGGATCCAAAGGAACATAGCAATCATGCATTCCTTCCAGTTCCACCGGCTGTGTCACATTAACTTCGATGATCACTTTCCGTGCACTTTGCACATACCCGCACGTTCCGCCCAGACTCGTAGTGGGAATAATCCCGATTTTGCCCTTTCCCAAATCTTTAATCGAACAAGCTTCTACGATGGCTACGTCTACATCCTTGTGTCCCGGTTCATAGCCATAACGGGCATTTTGGTTGAACATGCTCAGGTGCGCATCCGTATATTTGATTTTCCCGGTATTGATGGCATTCCGGCAATTTTTATCGGTTTGGTAAGGCATACGCCGGTTGATGATCCCCGCATTGACCATATCCGTATCAATTTCTGTCCCGGCCAGTACGTTCCATACATCCACTTTAAACGGATGTTGTTTCGCTTTTTCGCAGAGTGCCAATGGCAGTGCTTTGGGGTATCCAGACGGAGTAAACCCGCTCATCCCCAAGACCATACCGTCCCGGATAAATTCTGCTGCTTTATCAGCCGACATAATCTTACTGAGGGCTGCCGCGCAATGGACGCGCTCTGTAATATCAATCATTTCCTATTCCTCCTGTCTTCCTACGGTAAAGGCTAGACGATGTAAAACAACTTGCTATTTTTTGAAAATTGCTATGATTGGAAATATATCTATGTGACCAATCATAGCAATTTTTTTCACAATTTGCAAGGATTCTTCACACGCTTCAAAAAAATACAATTCTCTTCTTTTACATATCCCCGCACCACGTCTTCCGCAAAAGCCCTACAAGTAGGCGAGCCACATCCCCCGCAGTCCAGATGAGGTAAACTATCCTCCAATGCTTTCAGTTGTTGCATTTTTTCCAACGCTTCTCCAAAATTCTCGGAAAGCGGTGGATGAGGTTTTGGCTCCAACGCCTTCACATACTCTGCAGAAACGGGAAAATGTTCTAGGATCCTGGCCCGCTGCATCACGAGTTCTCGGGAACCGGACTCTCTATCTCTGCGTTGCTGCACTCGCTGATGGAGATTTTTGGCCGCAATAAATTTATTGACGGCAACATTAGGGCCGCCAAGACATCCACCACTGCAGCTATAACATACCGCATACCGTACATCCGTCAGTTTTGCCATGCTGATCTGCTCCAGCAGTTCATTAACCTCTGCAGGACCTTGTGCTACTACGGCATTGATAGTCCCCGTAGATTCCAGTTCCCCTTGCCAGCTACCCCAGGCAAGGCTGTAAGAAGATCCCAAGGTGGCAGCTGGTAACTCATTGCAGTTTTCCTGTACTTTTTTGATTGCTTTCGTTAGTGGACCGTACAGAGAATTGATGGCAAAAGATCCTGTTACAGCAGTATGAGCCACATCCACGGACTGATGGATATTTGTCCCTTTTGCAGGACAGGGAGACAAAAACCAGATCCCCACTTCTTCGGGAGGAATCCCCAGACGTAAAATGGTTTCCCTTCTTGTATAAATCGCCGCCGCCTCTGCCGGAGCCAAAATAGGAATAACCTGCTTAACAAGTTCAGGGTAATGAGTCTGGATCAGTCTTAGCACTGCAGGACACGCAGAAGAAACAAGGGGAAACGGGCCCGTATACTCCCGGATATACGTTTCCATTTCCCGGCTGACGTAATCTCCGGCCAACGCCACATCAAACACATCAGAAAAACCAATTTCCCGCAGTGCCTGCCAAATCACGGAAGCTGATATATGTCCATCAAATTGCGCATACAAAGAAGGTGTAGCAAGCGCAATATTTACTTTGTATTTTTTTAGTTCGTCCAGATCATCAGCCCAACCTTCTACAGCCCTGGTCGGGCAGCACCGAATGCATTCCCCGCAGTCAATACACTTATCAGAAAGGATCAGTGCTTTGCCGTCCCGCACACGGATTGCCTCCGGCAGGCATTTTTTCACGCATTGCAGGCAGCCAGTGCATAGCGCTTTTTGGATCCGAACAGAATTCAGATAGTGTTCAGCCACTCCACCGTGCCTCTTTTCTTCAAGGGGATGCAATGGCAAACGTCATCGTGACAGTTGTCCCCGCCCCCACTTTCGTTTGTATTTCCAGATTATCCGATACCTTCTTCATATTTGGCAAGCCCATGCCGGCGCCAAAGCCCATGGAGCGGATTTTTGCCGAGGCCGTGGACCACCCTTCCTGCATGGCTTTATCCACATCAGGAATCCCTGGCCCGTGGTCAGAAATGATAACTTTAATAGCAGGCACTTCCATTTCTACCCGAATTTCTCCACCGCCGCCATGAATCAGGCAATTCATTTCCCCTTCGTAGGTTCCAATTGCGATGCGACGAATTAATTCTGGTGCTAATCCCAACTGTTTTAATAGACCTTTCAGAGAAGCCGACGCCATCCCCGCCCGTTCAAAATCATCAGGAATGACCTGATATACTTCTTCCATTTATTTTTTGTCCTTGGGCGAACAGCCACGAAGTCCTAATGTATACAGTCGTCCACAGGCTTCAAACATGGTATAGCGGGTATACAGCACGGGAATATCTTTATTTTTGGCCATGAGCAATACATCCGGTTCCGGATGTTTATCCCGCACGAACACAATAGCAGCCGCATCACTGACATCGGCCGTACGTACCACTTGTACGTTTAAAAGACCTGTAAGTAGTACCGCATCGTCTTTGGTATAGGCCAGCACATCGCTCATCATATCGCTGCCGCAAGCAGAATGCACTTCCCGGTTCATAGCCTCTGCCCCTACCGCAATTTGTGCATCCAATACCTTCGCCACATCTTTCAACTGAATCATTTTTTCTTCCTCCCTTTTTACACAAACAGTCCGTCCATTTGCTCCCGTTCCCACGTATCCCGATACGGGTCCAGCGCCTGTAGAGCTTGACTGGCATAGGTTTGTATCGTCCCTTTGTAGTGCCGTGCCAGTTCCGTATCCGGGAATTGCTTTTTGATTAGGGCAATGGCCATAGCCACATAGCCTGCTTCCCGTGGATTGTTCATATTGCTCAGTTTGCTTTTTGCATCATCCAAATATCGGATGGCATCCTTTTCTTTGTTCTCCCGCAAAGAAAGCAATGCCAGATAGGATTCCACAATGGGATGACGCCAATAAAATGCATATTTGGGAAACAGTTCGTAGGCCTGCATAAAATATTTTTTGGCCTCTTCATATCTGCCCATATTATAACAGACGACGCCGGCATTACAAGAAAACACCACCCAGGAACTAAAGGCTTCCTGATTTTTCGCATAGTCCAGAGCTTTTTGATAGTCGTCCAGGGCTTCTTCAAAATTTCCCTGTCCACGTTTAATTTCGCCCAGATAATTGTAGGCCCCTGCAATATTTAAAGCATAGCGCCGCTGCACATTCTGGGTTACCATAAAGGTAGAAATGGATTCTTTTAATAGGCGTTCTGCCTCCTCAAATTTTCCCTGCATAATCATATTAAGGCCTTTTAACCGCAGCAAGATGCCCATTTCTTTATGATAATTGCACTCATCGGCCAAGTTTAGGGCGATTTCCAGATAGTTTTTCATTTCTTCCGTATTACCAATCTGGATATCATAAAAAATCATCTGTTTATAGCCCATCAACATGTAATCCCTGTTGTGGACTTCTGATGCCTGTTCAATCAGGCTTAAAATATTGCGAACCCCTTTCACATACTCCCCGGTCCGGATATAATGCCGCCCCATCATATGTAGATAGTTCATTTCCAGCTCTTTCACCTCGGGCGTTTCACCATAAGTCCGTCGGATCGTTTGCATCATCTCCTCCACTTCCCGCAGAAAATGGTCCAAGTTGATTTCGATATACTGACTTTTGGCTTCATCCGGTACCATATCCCCTGCTGACAGGACGGGGAACAATTCATTATTAAAGTTCAGGTAGTACATAAGAATTTTCAACTGGTACCGCCCCATATTGATGAGGTCCCCAGCTTTTTCGTAGTGATATTCCAAATGCCGGTACAACTGGATATCTTGCGGAGAGTGGGTCAAGCGTTTTTCCCACAGACCGGCAATATAACCATGGAGAATTCTTAGTTTTTCGGGGGAACTTTGTTGCTGAATATAGTCTTTGAGGCGCAATTGGACAATTTTATAAATGACTTCTGGCTGCTGCGGCACAGGCTTAATAAAATTCCGCTGCCGCAGCACTTCCAGATTCTCCAGTGCCTGGAGACTGCTCATATGCATATATTCAGAAATCATAACCAGCGGGGCACCATCATAAAAAAGGGAAATAAAATCCAGAATCTTCTGCTGGTCACTGGTCAACGCTACGCAATTATTCTTGTAAATGGTCCGCATATTTTCTGTCAGGTTATCCAAGCGTCCCGTGGTGCGGAGTGCTTCCAGGCATTCTTTTAGAAGGAACAAATTGCCTTCCGACTCTTTGGATAGCTGATCAACCAGGGGATCGTCTACGGTAACAGGAAGATTGGCCTGCTGTGCCAACATTTTGATGGTATCCAGGGACAGAGGCTCAAGCTCCAAGATATGCATTTTCTGATACATGGTTACGGAACTCTCAAATTTTTGCAGATTCCGATCCCGGGTAGGCTGGGCCGTAAGGAGAAAGAGAAACCGTGGGGATTTTTGATGGAGAATCAAGCTGCTTAACAAGGATAGGCTCAGAACATCCATATATTGGATATCTTCAAAGATCAAGAGAATCTGTTTTTTTTCGGCAGCCGCTTCTAGTGCCGTATAAAGGGAATGGAATATGGCATCGAAACGGAGTTGATCTTTGACTTCTGCAAGCCCCGCCTCCCGGTCCCCGCTCATATCCATTTGGGGCAGCAGTTCATAAAGCCGTATGGTATCCACATTCTGCACGACCATTTTTTCCTGTCGCAGCAGTTTTCCCAAGCCTTCCACAATGCTCGACCAGGGCCGGAGCAAAATATTTCGTTCTGGTTGAAAACAGTTAGTCTCCAGCACAACAATATCTGGCGGCAGGGATTTGACCAAGGCGTCTTTCAAAACGGTTTTACCGCTGCCTGCCGGTCCCTGCAATAACAAAGTTTTCCCATTTTTACCGGCCAAAAACGGCTGTAAAAGTGTCTTTAGCTCCTCTGTTTCTTTTTCACGACCGGTCAAGGGAACCTGTTCTGCCGTTTGGTCTGTTACTGGTAAGACAAATTTTTGGCTTTGCTGCATCAACCGTTCAATTTCCGGTGGCACGGCACTCTGCAATTCTTCCCGGAATCTTTTCCGCATGTCCTCATAGAGTTCCGAAGCCTGCTTCATACTTCCTTGTTCACAGTAGGCTTGTAGCAAGATAACATAAATATCCTCATCATAAGGATCATGGGATAACAACAGTCGCCCGTAATAACTGGTTTTTGACAGATCTTTTACCGCAACGGATGCCTTTAGTTTCTGCCGTAGCACTTCGGTATAGAGGTTTTCCAGGTGATCCCGTTCCGTCAGATACCAGTTTTCATATTCCTCTGCATCTTTAATAAAAAAGCCCTGCAGGAAAGATCCTTGGTACAGAGACAGCTGCCCTTCAGGATCTTTTTCAAACTCTTTCACATCTACCAGGATCTGCACTTCAGGATTGACCTTGATAATCGCTTTCCGTGGAGAAATAAAGACATCAGGCCCTAGAATTTTTTTTGTCTCATAAATGGCATTCCGCAGATTTTTCTTAGCTATAGCATCCGGCTTATCCGCCCATAAAATGCCCGATAGTTCATCCCGCAAAACAGTTTCCTTCACCAGCAGGTAATATACCAGCGCATTCACCTTGTTATAGGGGAAGAACACTTCTTTCCCGTTTTTGCGCAGTATGGGTGCCCCCAAAAACCGTGCTTCAATCAAGCTGGACATTGCGTTCCTCCTTTACCATGCATTTTACCTGTATAGCAGTTATAATCAGTTGTTATTATATCCTAAACGAAATAGAAAAAAAAGGTTCTATAATAAATGTTGGGGTCTTGTGGACGTTTACCTTCACAA
>DXYB01000023.1 GCA_019416065.1 Acidaminococcus sp.
CCAGAAAAGGATGAATTTGGGGTCCTCCCCAACATTTGACAAAGAACCTAAAAAAGCTGTGAAGAAGGGCATCTAATTGCCCTTTTTCACAGCTTTTGGCATAGGGATTATGCGAACTTTTTGCCCGTGAGCATTTCGAACGCTTCTTTATATTTGGCAATGGTTTTGTCGATGACCTCCTGGGGCAACAGATAATCGCTACCAGGATTTGCTTTCAGCCAATCCCGGACAAACTGCTTGTCGTAGGAAGGCTGGGATTTTCCGGCTTCGTATCCCTTAAGGGGCCAGAAACGAGAGCTATCAGGGGTGAGCATTTCATCACCTAAAACAATTTCGCCTTTTTCATTCAGGCCAAACTCAAATTTGGTATCGGCGATGATGATTCCTCGGCTATAAGCATAATCCGCACATTGCTTGTATAAAGCAATGGTATAGGCGCTGATTTTTTCGGTATATTCTTTTCCTTTTCCTGGGAAAATTCTTTCTAGGTAGTCTACACATTGTTCGGGAGAAATGTTTTCGTCATGGTCGCCCAGCTCTGCCTTAGTACTGGGGGTAAAAATAGGCTCTGCCAGCTTCTGGCATTCCTTTAACCCTGTTGGCATTTTCATGCCACACACGGTACCATCTTTTTCATAGGATTCCCAGCCGCTGCCGGTAATGTACCCGCGAACGATGCACTCTACAGGAATCATCTGAAGCTTTTTGCATTTCATGCTCTTTCCAGCGAATTCCGGGGTACGGAAAAATTCTGGCATATCTTCTGGATCTACACTAATCATATGGTTTGGGACGATATTTTTGGTGTAGTCAAACCAGAATTTGGACATTTGGGTCAGAACAGCACCTTTATCGGTAATGGTGTTTTTTAAAATATGGTCAAATGCAGAAATGCGGTCACTGGCAACCATGATCAGGCTGTCACCAATGTCATAAATCTCGCGGACTTTTCCAGACTTGATAGGTTTGTATTCCTTCATAATCCATCCTCCCTATATATTGCAGATTTTCTGCCCTTATCATACCACATAATCTAGCTTAGGTCGAATGTTTTTTGTAAAAGAAACTATATTGTTTGTGTTATTGAATGGAAATCAGCTAGAAAAAAAGAAAAAAGTTCAAGGAAAATAAGGATATAGCAAGAGGATGCCAAAGGTGTGCCCATTTCGTGAACAATAAAAGGAATGTTCAGTTTCCGTTGAATCAAAAGATGATATAGTTTATAATAAACCAAAGTGACCCGAAACGCCGTAAAACGTCTCGGCAGGGTACACTGCTTACCAGTAAAGAAGGGGTGTTACATCGTATGCGGATTGTTATGACTATTGTTGGGGTGGATAAAGTCGGAATTATTGCCAAGGCTAGCACGCTGCTTGCAGAAAACCAGGTGAATATCCTGACCATTAACCAGAATATTATCGACGGGTTCTTCAATATGGTATTGATTGGGGATTTGGATGGGGCTGCAGTCTCTGTGGCGGCGTTGAAAGAAAAGGCCAGTGCACTGGGTAAAGCCATCGGAGTAGAGATCCGGGTCCAGAGCGAGGAAATCTTTACCGCTATGCATCGGATCTGAGGAGGCAAAGCATGATATACGATATCAAGGACGTATTGGAAACCACCCAGATGATTACCAAAAATAATCTGGATGTACGTACCATTACTATGGGTATTAGCTTGCGGGATTGTTCCGATCCGGATGTGAAAGTATGCGCCCAAAAAATTTATGAAAAGATTACAACAACCGCCAAAGATTTGGTCAAAGTAGGGACGGATCTGGAAGCGGAGCTGGGGGTTCCCATTATTCATAAACGGATTTCTGTAACACCGATTTCCCTGGTAGGGGAATCCTGCAAAACAGAGAGTTACGTGCCACTGGCTAAAGCAATGGATGAGGCCGCTAAGGCTGTGGGGGTAAATTTTATAGGCGGTTTTAGTGCGCTGGTAGAAAAAGGCTATACCCGGGGAGACCGCACTTTGATTGCATCCATTCCAGAAGCTCTAGCGACCACAAATCTGGTTTGCTCTTCCGTAGCCATTGGCTCTACCAAAGCAGGGATTAATATGGATGCCGTGAAACAGATGGGTGAAGTTGTAAAAGAAACCGCGCGTCTTACGGCTGATCAAGATGCTTTAGGCTGTGCCAAACTCGTGGTATTCTGTAATCCGGTACAGGACAATCCATTTATGGCAGGCGCTTTTCATGGTGTAACAGAACCTGAAACGGTCATTAATGTGGGAGTTTCCGGCCCGGGTGTTGTTAAACATGCCCTGGAATCCGTGAAAGGGCAGGATATCGGCGTAGTCGCAGAGACCATCAAAAAAACTGCTTTTAAAATTACCCGTGTAGGGCAACTGGTTGCCCAGGAAGCGGCGAAACGGCTGCATACCCAGTTTGGGATTATTGACTTATCATTAGCACCTACCCCGGCGGTAGGAGACTCGGTGGCACATATCTTGGAAGAAATTGGACTGGAATCTTGCGGATGTCCGGGCACAACGGCTGCCCTTGCGATGCTTAATGACGCGGTAAAAAAAGGCGGCTTAATGGCTTCTAGCTATGTAGGCGGGCTTTCCGGTGCGTTTATTCCTGTTTCTGAGGATGCCGGGATGATCGCCGCCGTGGAGAAAAATTCTCTCACGTTGGAAAAATTAGAAGCCATGACCTGCGTCTGCTCTGTCGGCTTGGATATGATTGCAGTGCCTGGGGATACCACTGCAGAAACCATAGCGGCTGTGATTGCTGATGAAGCAGCTGTCGGGATGATTAATAATAAAACAACAGCAGTTCGTCTGATCCCTGTTCCTGGTAAAAAAGTGGGAGACAAAGTAGAATTTGGTGGCCTTTTAGGATATGCGCCAGTTATTTCTGTCAATCAATTTAAACCGGATATATTTATTAACCGGGGCGGACGCATCCCGGCTCCCGTACGGAGCTTAACCAACTGATGCGCAGCACTGCTCGTATTAAAGCTGCCCTGGCAGGTCTGGAGGCTGCTTATAAAGGAAAAGGAACGGCACTGCACTACCAGTCCCCGTTTGAGTTGCTTATTGCCGTGGTGCTCTCTGCACAATGTACGGACGAACGGGTGAATAAAGTGACTGCTAGACTATTTCCCAATTTTAGCACACCAGAAAAAATGCTTCGCCTGGATCAGGCACAGCTGGAAAGTAAAATCCGGGATTGTGGTTTGTTCCGTTCCAAAGCCAAACATATTCTAGGATTGTGCGCAAAACTCGTGGACGATTTCCACGGAGAAATACCACAAACACTGCAGGAATTAATGAGTTTGCCGGGTGTAGGACGCAAAACTGCTGACGTGATGCTTAGTGTTGCTTTTGGTCAGCCTGCCATTGCGGTGGATACCCATGTGTTCAGGGTTTCGCACCGCTTGGGGCTTAGCCAAGGCGCAGATCCTCTGGCAGTAGAAAAAGACCTGATGCAGCTGCTGCCTAAAGAAAAATGGGGCGAGGCACACCATTGGCTGATCTGGCATGGGCGAAATATATGCCGTGCCAGAAAGCCACTGTGCACCCAATGTCCCGTTATGGACTATTGCCCCTCACGCATACTGGAGTAAACAATAAACGATGAAATAAACAGGTGAAAACTGTATGGCTAATGTATACGACGCAATAAAAGCGTTTTACGAGAATGATCCCGATTGGGAGCTGATCCTTTCCCAAATTGATGTGGAAAACTTCTTTCGCCATATGGCGTGGCAGGGGATCACAGATAAACAAATGCAGCGCCAGTGGAAGTACATAGTCATGTTGTGCATTTACCTGGAAAATGCGGAGCTGGAACTCTTTGATCTTACAGAAGATGAGCTGGTGGACTTGGTATCCTGGTGTGGGCGCAATGTGGCTGATTTTTCCATCACCTTTGTGACAGTGAAAGAACTACTGGAAACCCTGGGACAGTTTTTTGTATTTTTGAAGAAAGGTGGTATCGTGGAAAGCTCTCTGCCGCCTTATCTTGCTATGCAGCAGTTGCTCCGGGATGATGGGACACTAGCGATTATTGACGAAGAAGGGAACTATCTGCCGGGAGAAGAATCCCGGGAAGAAACGGCTGCTCCTCCTGCGGAAGGCAGGGTGTTTCTAAATGCTGAGGAATCTCTGAATGGACTTATGCAGGAAATTCATCAGTTCTTTCAGAAGGATGAATTCAATTTAGATTTTGAGCGGGCCATCTTCCTTTACGAAACGGCAATGGGACCACTGGATCCGGCTCTGGTCGGCCGGGAGGCAGATCATTTTTGGCAAGGTTTTTGGGATTATTTTCTTTTTGATTATCACTTGCTCTTGGGGGACCAAATCCCCTTACAATATTTTAAAATGCATGGTGGAAGCCAGTATCCACAACTGGTTTCTGAATTATGCCAAGGCTTTCTAGCTTTGTTCACCATTGAAGACATGGTGAATGAGAATCACTATGTGTGCCGGGATTTTCTTACTGGTGAGCCGTATTTTTTTACCTTTTATCTGGAAGAGGAAGAGCCGCTGGAAGATTTGATTATGCTGGGGCATGTGTTTTATAACCAGAGTATAGGGATGAACTACCTCCAATGCTATAGACTGCGCCCTTTGGCCAGGAAACGCCTACTGGAAGTGCTGGAAGATTGCCTGAAATGGTATGATGTGCATAACCCCGGAGCCTTTTGGGAAGAGCTTTTCGGACGCCACGCCCTGTTATGTCGAAAAATACTGAAACTGGCAGGAGAAAACCCTGCCTTGCTACGGTTTTCTCATGATACGGCCCAATGGGCCTACCAACCGCCGCAGCTTTCAGAAAAATTATCCAATGTGGAGGTCTTGTTACAAAGCCTTCTATTAGGGACGGGAAGAAGCCACTATGATGTGCAGCTTTGCCGTTGTATGTGGCAGGATTTCCTTAAGTGTCATCCGCGTACAGAATTGTATCCACTCACTGTGTGGGCGGCGGCAATAGGACGAATTTTTCGTTCCATCAATGAAGCACAGCCTACTGTGTATCACATGCCGTCACGGCAGCCGCTTGGGATCTCTGAAGAGCAACTGGAGGGAGCTTGTAAAATCATTTCCCAGCAGCTGCAACTGGAACCATCTGACCCCCGTTATTTGAATGAATTGGGTTTTTTACAATTATTTTCTTCGTCTAGGCAGGAGCTTGAACCATGATATGTAAAAATTGTGGTCTGGAATATCCAGACGAAATGACAGTCTGTCCAGGTTGTGGCACGTCTAATGAAGAGATGGAGGCCCAACCCATGAGTGATCGGGAACGTGACTCCTTTGAAGGTATTACGATTGAAGCGCGGGACGATGCTCAGGAAGGGGATAGTACTTCCTATCGTGTTTATGATCAGGAAGATGTGTACCGCCAGCAGAAAAAAGCGCAGCGCAAAAAGAAATTTGCTTTTTGGTGGGATCTAGTGCGGGGAAACCTGTGGACGGTGGCAGTGGTTGGGGTCATGTTGGTGCTGTTTATTGTACTTTTGCCTACACTCTTAGGATTTTTGTTCATCGGGATTGCTGCCTATGCGGTAATTTTTATTCTCAGCCAATTCCTGAACGGCCGGTGAAAAACGAATGGTGTTATGTCGCAAAAGAAACATTGAAAGGTACTGCATGGCATGGTATAATGTGGGTATAATCGAGTGCATAAGTAAAAACTATTGCACGGGATTTGGAAGGTCAATCAGCAACAGAGCAGAAAACCCTTGATGTTCTGGCGCTAGACCTATTGTCCAAACAAATTTAGAAGGGATGGTATGTTATGCGTGAAGTTGTAATTGCAAGTGCTGTGAGAACGCCCATTGGCAAGTTCGGCAACAGCCTGAAAGATGTTCCTGCTGTGGAACTTGGAGCTCTGGTTATCAAAGAAGCCCTAAAAAGAGCCAATGTGAAACCGGAACTGGTTGACGAAGTGATCATGGGCAATGTGTTGCAGGCAGGCTTGGGCCAAAATCCTGCTAGACAGGCAGAAGTTAAAGCCGGCGTGCCATTAGAAGTACCTGCATTTACCGTAAATAAAGTTTGTGGGTCTGGCTTAAAGTGTGTAGAACTGGCAGCGCAATCTATTTTGTCCGGGGATAACGATATTGTGGTGGCAGGCGGCATGGAAAGCATGTCCAATGCTCCTTATACGATTCCTGGTAAAGTACGTTGGGGAATGAAAATGGTGATGCCTCATGCGGAAGGCAGCAACAAATTGACCGATGTCATGGTTAATGACGGGCTGTGGGATGCTTTCAATGACTACCACATGGGTATTACGTCTGAGAACGTAGCAGCTAAATTCAATGTGACGCGTCAGGATCAGGATGAAGTAGCTGCACGCAGCCAGGCAAGAGCCATTGCTGCCATTAAAGCAGGTGCTTTCAAAGAGGAAATTGTTCCTGTAACCATTAAGACCCGTAAAGGGGATGTGGTGTTTGACACAGATGAAGGCCCCAGAGAAAGCAGCCTGGAAAGTCTTGCTAAATTAAAACCCGTCTTCAAAAAAGATGGTACCGTTACGGCTGGGAATTCCTCCGGACTGAACGATGGCGCAGCTGCATTGGTTGTAATGAGCGCTGATAAGGCAAAAGAGCTAGGAATTACTCCGCTGGCTAAGATCGTTTCTTATGCTTCTGCTGGTGTAGATCCTGCTATCATGGGAATTGGACCCATTCCTGCCAGCCGTAAAGCCTTGGCTAAAGCAGGCCTGGAAGTTAAAGATCTGGATCTGGTGGAAGCTAACGAAGCGTTTGCAGCACAGACGGTAGAAGTTGGTAGAGAACTGAAACTGGATTGGGATAAAACCAATGTGAACGGTGGTGCCATCGCTCTGGGTCATCCGATTGGAGCATCCGGTGCACGGATTTTAGTTACTTTGCTGTATGCGCTGAAACACCGTGGTGGTAAGTATGGCCTAGCTACGCTGTGTATCGGCGGCGGTATGGGAACGGCGACTGTGGTAGAAATGCTTTAATGCAGGTTGGTCAGGGGGCACTGCTACCGATGTAGGGCTCTCTCTAAAATATTCATTCATAATATTGAAGAAAGAGGTATTGAGTTATGAATTTTGATCTGACGGAAGACCAAGAAGCGATTAGGGAATCTGCGAAAGACTTTGCGGAAAGATATCTGGCTCCCACGGTGGAAGAAAGAGATAAAAACCACGTATGGGACCGCAAACTCATCGATGAAATGGATGCCAATGGCTTCGCCGGCATCTGCTTCCCCGAAGAATACGGCGGCGCCGGCATGGATTATCTCAGCTATATCCTGGCAGTGGAAGAACTCTCCAAAGTAGATGATGGTACGGGTATTACCTTATCCGCCACTGTCTCTCTGTGCGCATATCCTATTTATCTGTTCGGCACGGAAGAACAAAAACAGAAATATTTGACCCCGATTTGCGAAGGAACCCATGTCGGTGCTTTCGGCTTGACGGAACCGTCTGCTGGTACGGATGCTTCCGCACAGCAGACCACGGCCGTACTGCAAGGGGATAAATACATCCTGAATGGTTCCAAGATCTTTATTACCAACGGCAGCCAAGCAGATACCTACGTAGTGTTTGCTATGACGGATAAGAGCCTGGGCAACCATGGCATTTCTGCTTTCATTGTAGAAAAAGGCATGCCTGGCTTCAGCTTTGGTAAGATCGAAGACAAGATGGGCGGTCATACTTCCCTGACAGCCGAATTGGTTTTCCAGGATTGCGAAGTACCTAAAGAAAACCTGCTGGGTAAAGAAGGCGAAGGCTTTAAGATTGCTATGATGACCTTGGATGGCGGCCGTATCGGCGTTGCTGCCCAGGCTTTGGGGATTGCAGAAGGTGCTTTGGATGCTGCTGTGAAATACTCCAAGGAAAGAGAGCAGTTCGGTCGTCCTATTTCTAAATTCCAGGCCATTGACTTTATGCTGGCTGACATGAAGATGAAAGTGGATGCCGCTCGTCTGCTGGTTTACAATGCAGCTACGCTGAAACAAGCTGGAAAACCTTATTCAGCTGAAGCCGCGACAGCAAAATGCGTTGCCTCTGATGTGGCTATGAGCGTAACCACGGATGCGGTGCAGATCTTCGGTGGGTATGGGTATACTGTAGATTATCCAGCAGAACGGTTTATGCGTAATGCGAAAATCACGCAAATTTACGAAGGAACCAACCAAGTTATGCGTCTGGTTGTATCCAGAGCCCTACTGGCTGACAAGAAAAAATAATGCATTCCGCAAGAAAAGGAAAAGGGCTGGGTGATACCAGCCCTTCCTTTTCGCCGGAAGTGCATAGCTGTGTTAAAATTTTAGGGAAAAGGAGAACTGCGAAATGGAACTAAAGAAAGCTTTGGTTATTGGTGCCGGACAGATGGGGAGTGGCATTGCCCAAGTAATGGCTTCCCATGGCGTTGAGGTGACCTTGCGGGATATTAAACAAGAATTTGTGGATCGGGGTCTTGGTAATATTGAAAAGAACCTGGCCCATTCTGTAGCAAAAGGCCGGATTACGGAAGATGATAAAAAAGCTACGCTATCCCGAATTCACGGCGTTGTGGATCTGACCAAAGAAGCCTGCAATGTGCATTTTGCGATTGAAGTAGGGCCGGAAAGACTGGATATCAAAAAAGATATTCTGCAAACCCTGGATGAACTGATGCCGGAGGATTCCATTATCGCCAGCAACACGTCTTCTATGTCCATCACTGCGCTGGGGGCTCTGACCAAGCGGCCGGATAAATTTATTGGTATGCACTTCTTTAACCCTCCGGTCGTGATGAAACTGGTAGAATTAATTCGTGGCTTGGGGACTTCCCAGGAAACCTTTGATAAGGTCAAAGAATTGGCGGTTGAACTGGACAAGAGCCCTGTAGAAGTACATGATGCCCCGGGATTTGTGGGAAATCGTGTCATGATCCCCATGATCAATGAAGCTATTTTTGCCTTAGGGGAAGGTGTTGCCAGTAAAGAAGATATTGATACCGTAGCCAAACTTGGTTTTAATCATCCCATGGGTCCTCTAGCACTGGGCGACTTGATTGGACTGGATACAGTACTGGCCATTATGGAAGTTCTATATAAAGGCTATGGCGATCCTAAGTATCGTCCGGCTCCCCTTTTGAGAAAGATGGTAGAGGCAGGCTATCTAGGACGCAAAACCGGTAAAGGCTTCTACGACTACAATAAATAACCTATTAGCCCCGTATTTCCATCTGGATACGGGGCTTTTCCATGCGCAAAATAGAATGGTTACCTCGGAGCAACCAAATAAGCCCCCTCAAGTAGACCACGTTCAAAACTTGATGAAATTTCTATTTCTGGTATAATGATATCTGTTAATACTTTTATTTCAGGGAGCCGTGATCAGAATGTCGACCTATGAATATAAGAATTTATTAGTAACTATTGCGGAGGATGGAGTTACCACTGTTACGATCAATCGTCCTAAGTTCTTGAACGCATTAGATTCATTGACACTGGAAGAGATGAAAGACTGCTTTGAACAACTGGCGGTGGATCCGCTTATCAAGGCCGTCATTATCCGGGGCGCTGGTGAAAAAGCCTTTGTGGCAGGTGCCGATTTAAAAGCCATGAGTACAATGACAGCCATTGAAGGACGGGACTTTTCCAATTTGGGGCATGAAGTATTCGATGCCATTGAAAAACTGCCGGTGGTAGCCATTGCTGCCGTGAATGGGTATGCGTTAGGCGGTGGCTGCGAATTGGCACTGGCTTGTGACTTCCGCTATGCCTCCACCACGGCTAAATTTGGACAGCCGGAAGTGAATTATGGAATTATCCCCGGTTTCGGTGGCTCACAACGCCTGGCTCGTCTTATCGGGCAAGGACGTGCGAAAGAGATGATTTACTCCGGTGCCATGATTGATGCCCAGGAAGCCTATCGGGTTGGGCTGGTCAATCGGGTGATGATGCCAGAAGAGCTGTACGAAAAATGCGAAGAAGTGTGCCGTAAAATCATGAAGAAAGCACCCCTTGCTATTGCCAGTGCTAAGGATGCAATCAATAAAGGACTTTCTATGGATCTGGATTCCGGGCTTTCTTACGAAGCCCAGGTGTTTGGCAACTGCTTTGCCACGCTGGATCAGGAAGAAGGCATGAAAGCATTTTTGGAAAAACGGAAACCGGTTTTCATGGGAAAATAAGGAAACGTTACAGGCGGGAGAGTATCTTTCAGGATATTCTCCCACTTTTTGTATCTTTGTTTCAATAAAATTCAAGGTTTGTTAAGAGCAATCTCTTTTTTTTACTAGCTGAATATTGTACAATAAATAAATAGAATGTTTACGCAAAGGAGGTGAAACGTATGCTGGAAAAAGTTATGCGATATGTTATTATCTTGATTTTTGCGGTTACTGGTATTTTTTTAATGGAACTGGCAACACCTTTGCTGTCCGAATATATTGGCTGGGAGTATCTAAAAGTCACTTTTCTTGGCATTAGCCTATTAAACCTGATAATGGCCGTGGTAGGAATCCTTGTTTTTGGCTATGTAGGAAAGGTAGCGGCCGGACCTATTATGCGGTACACGATGCGCATTACAGAGTCCATGGCTGCTTATTTGGCCAATCTTCCTACGGGGGATATCTTTGTACTTTCCATCGGAGTGATTATCGGCCTTGTGGTAGCGACACTTTTAGGAACAGCCTTCTCCCGTCTGCCTATTTTAGGTCCTTACATCTCTTTAATCTTTAGCATTCTGGGGGCTTTAATTGGGGCACGGGTAGCACTCAATAAGCGTAAGGATATTCTTGCTTTTTTTAACAGGGTTTGGATTACCCGGGGAAAAGACAGCGTGAAGAAAAATGTTGCCCGTCGTGATTTTCGCACTTATAAACTCTTGGATACCAGTGTTTTAATTGATGGCCGTATTTTAGAGGTAATTCGGCTGGGCTTTTTGGAAGGCATTATTGTGATTCCTCAGTTTGTTTTAGAGGAATTGCAAAAAATTGCCGACTCTGGAGATAGCCTGAAACGCAACCGGGGACGGAGAGGACTGGACATTGTCCGGGAAATCCAGGCTGAGAAAAAAACGCGGGTGGAGATCTCTGACCGGGATTACGACGATATTACAGAAGTCGATGCAAAACTGGTGCGCCTGGCCAAAGAAATTGATGGAATCGTAGCTACCAATGATTTTAACCTCAGCAAGGTAGCAGAAATTCAGGGCGTTCAGGTCCTCAATATTAACGACCTGGCCAATGCACTGAAGCAATCAGTCCTGCCGGGAGAGGAACTGCACATTTTCCTTGCAAAAGAAGGCAAGGAGCCAGGACAAGCTATTGGCTATCTGGATGACGGTACCATGGTGGTGGTTGAGAGCGGTAAGCGCAGTGTCAACTTTACGGTGGACGTTATAGTGACCAGTGTGTTGCAGACATCGGCAGGCAGGATGATTTTTGCAAAAATAAAATAAGGAAGTTTGCCAATGGAGCGATTGGATGGAATTGTAGCGGCAGCTGGAATGGGGAAGCGGCTAGGACTAGGGTATAATAAAAATTATGCAAAGTTAGATGGTCTGCCTATTTTAATTCACACGATAAAAAATATGGCACAAGTTCCTGGCATAGGCCAAGTCATCATTGCTGTTGGACAAGGTGAAGAAAAAGAGGCACAAGTGTTGCTTCAAACTTATCAGGCACAGCATTATCCAGGGCTGTCATGGAAAGTTGTAACTGGTGGAAAAGAGCGGCAAGAATCAGTAGCGTTAGCGGCGTCGGCCTTGCCGAAGGATAGCTGTTGGACTGCTGTACAAGATGGCGCACGGCCTTTTGCCACACCGGAACTTTTTACCGCTGTGTGGAAAGCTGCGCAAGAAACAGGGGCTGCCATTGCGGCAGTTCCGTGTAAAGATACTGTTAAAGTAGGAAATAAAGAGAAAATAGTCCAGAAGACCTTAGACAGGACTTGTTTGTGGGCGGTACAAACTCCCCAAATTTTTGCAACAGAAAAACTGCGGCAAGGATGTGCCTATGCAGCGCAGCATCAATTAAGGGTTACCGATGATGCCAGTATGGCAGAAGCCATGGGGCAGCGTGTGCAAATTGTCATGGGCCGTTATGGAAACAAAAAAATAACGACACCGGAAGATTTGACATGGGCCCGGCAGGTCGTAAAAGAAGAGGAGTACAATAAGATGGAATTCCGTGTGGGCAGCGGGTATGACGTACACAAATTGGTAGAGGGGAGACCTCTGATTTTGTGTGGGGTGACAATTCCTTATGGTTTAGGACTTTTGGGCCATTCTGATGCCGACGTGGCTCTCCATGCCCTGATGGATGCTCTTTTGGGGGCTGCCGGCCTGGGAGATATCGGCAAATGGTTCCCTGACAAAGACGCACAATTTTTGCATGCAGACAGCAGGGATCTGCTGCGACAAGTGTTGGAAAAATTGCATGCTAAGGGATGGCAAGTGAATAATGTGGATGTGACCATTATTGCCCAACATCCTAAATTGGCACCCTATGAAAACCAAATGGTGGCTACGCTTGAAAAGGATTTGGGCATTGCTCCGGATGCCATTAATGTCAAAGCAACGACGACGGAACATCTGGGTTTTACCGGGCGAGGAGAAGGAATTGCCGCCGAAGCCGTAGCCAGTCTAATCCGCTGAATTACAGGCACTTGTGATACGGGGAAGGAAGAGATCATTATGGAAAAAAATGAGAAACTGAAAGTTCGTTTTGCCCCCAGTCCTACGGGGCCCTTTCATATTGGCGGCGCACGGAGCGCCCTATTTAATTGGCTGTTGGCCCGTAGATACGGTGGAACGTTTTTGCTACGGATTGAAGATACGGACCAGGACCGGAGCAAGCCAGAATGGGAAGCTAACATTAAAGCGGCTTTGCACTGGCTAGGGATTGAATGGGATGAAGGCGTGGATATAGGAGGCCCTAACGGTCCTTATCGCCAAATGGAGCGGCTGGCACTGTATAAACAATATACGGATAAACTCTTAGCAGAAGGCAAGGCTTATTATTGCTACTGTACGCCAGAAGAACTGGAAGCAGAACGAAAAGAAGCCGAAGCAAAAAGCGAAATGCCCCGGTATAGTGGTAAGTGTAGAAACTTAACCCCGGAACAAATCGCTGCCTATGAGGCTCAAGGACGTAAACCCACGGTGCGCTTTCGTGTCCCTGCAGGAAAAGATATTGTGGTTCACGACAAAGTGCGTGGGGACGTACACTTTGAAAGCGATGGTATTGGGGATTTTGTCATTGTAAAGAGTGATGGGATTCCTACGTATAACTATGCTGTTGTCATTGATGATGCCCTAATGGGGGTGAATTGTGTTATCCGGGCAGAGGAACATTTGTCCAATACGCCACGGCAGATTCTGGTTTACGAAGCATTGGGCTTTGCAGTTCCGGATTTTGGGCACGTTTCCCTGATTCTGGGACCGGATCATAAAAAGATGTCGAAACGCCATGGGGCTACCAGTGTGGACCAATATCGGCAAATGGGCTACTTACCGGATGCTATTGTGAATTTTTTGGCACTGCTTGGATGGGCACCAAATTCTGAACAGGAAATTTTTACCCGGAAGGAACTATGCGAGCAATTTGACTTGGAACATGTGGCAAAAAATCCGGCTGTCTTTGATATCAAAAAGCTGAATTGGCTAAATGCCCATTACCTGCGGCAGCTAACGGATGATGCCTATATTCAGTTTGCCATCCCGTTCATGGTAGAAGCTGGTTATATGACCGGAGAAGAAACCGGTACAAAAAAAGAATGGCTAGAAAAAGTGATTTTGACTGCCAAAGAGCAAGCCGAATATGGAAAAGAAATACCAGAAAAAGTCAGCATGTATTTCAGCGATACGTTTGACTTTGAAACCAATGAAGATGGTACACCTAAAGCAGTTTTGGCGCTACAAGAAGAAACTGTTCCGGCTGTGATGAAGCTTTTCCTTGAAAAATTGGAAGAAGCGGAAACCTTGGATCATGACAGCACCAAAGCCCTCTTTAAACAGGTACAAAAGGCCACCAAACTGGGAGGAAAACATGTGTATATGCCAATCCGTGTAGCCTTAACCGGCAACCAGCACGGACCGGAACTGGCAGAAATGATCCCCTTGCTGGGTAAGGAGCGTACGGCCGCCAGAATCCGGGAAAGCTTGAAAAAAGCTGGGATTACACTCTGAGAAAAGGAGAATTTTCATGAGCACTTTGCGTGTTTATAACGATATGACGCGGCAGAAAGAAGAATTTGTTCCGTTACATCCGGGAAAAGTGGGGATTTATGTCTGCGGGGTTACCCCTTATGACAATACCCATGTGGGCAATGCACGTCCCTTTGTGGTTTGGGACGTTATACGCCGCTTTTTGGAGCATGAAGGGTATGATGTTACCCATGTGCAGAATTTTACCGATGTAGATGATAAAATTATTAAACGGGCCAATGAACGGGGCGTAACCTGGGATCAAATTGCCAACCAATTCATTGCGGCATATTTTGACGTAATGGATCGTCTCCACGTACGGCGGGCTCATATTTACCCCCGGGTATCCGACCATATTCCCGATATTATTGCCACGGTACAAAAATTAATTGACAATGGCTATGGCTATGTTGTGGATGGGGATGTATACTATCGGGTTGAAAAATTTGCGCATTATGGGGAATTGTCCGGCCGTAAATTGGATGATATGATGGCCGGTGCCCGGGTGGAAGTAGACGATCGGAAAGAAAATCCAATGGATTTTGCCTTGTGGAAATCTGCTAAACCGGGGGAACCATCTTGGGACAGCCCTTGGGGAAAAGGACGGCCAGGCTGGCATATCGAATGCTCTACCATGAGTCAGAAATACCTGGGCAATACCTTGGATTTTCATGGCGGTGGCAGTGACTTGATCTTCCCCCATCATGAAAATGAAATCGCCCAGAGTGAAGGCGCTACCGGTGTTCATCCTTTTGTGCGGTACTGGGTGCATAACGGCTTTATCACTATCAACGAAGAAAAAATGAGCAAGTCCTTGGGCAATTTCTTGACTTGTAAAGATTTGCTGGAGAAATATGATCCGGAACAGCTGCGGTATTTTATTTTAAATACCCATTACCGCAGCCCGCTAGATTTTAGCGAAGAACGGCTCCAGGAGGCACAACGCAGCTTGGAACGGCTGCGCAATGCCCAGACAGCGCTTGGGGAACTGCAAAAAGTTATCACTGTGGGACCAGATGCAGTGAGCCTTGCGGCCCGGGATAAGGTAAAAGAAATCCACGAAGGCTTTTTAGAAGCCATGCGGGATGATTTTAATACGGCGCTTGCTATCAGCTATATTTTTGCCTTGGCCAAAGAGATCAACGTACTGCACCAAGAAGTGATCAGTGGCAATCGAAAACCGGATGGTAAGCTGGTGGATCAGCTTACCCAAGCGTGGGAGGAAATGACTGGCATTATTGGAATCTTGGAAGAGTCTCCTCAAAAATCCCAAAGTGAAGCTAGTGATGGAGGAGAAGAGGCAGCTATTGAAGCTAAAATTGCACAGCGGCAAGCTGCCCGGAAAGCTAAGGATTTTGCCAAAGCCGATGCGATCCGGGACGAATTGGCTGCGCAGGGGATCGTGCTGGAAGATACGCCCCAAGGCGTACGGTGGAAAAGAAAGTGAGATTTACTACCTATCAAAAGATGCTGCAGCATGCACTGGAAACTTGTGGCGAGGGTTCTTCCTTGCAGGATCCTCGTCTCATTCATCCAGTAGAGCTGGCATATATTGGCGACGCTGTATTTTCCTTGTATGTGCGTAAACGGCTTTTGCCGGTGAGTCATCATGTACAGGTGCTCCATAATCTGGCAGCAAGAATGGTATCTGCTGTGATGCAATCTAAAGCCATGGAAGCATTGGAACAAGAGTTATCAGAGGAAGAACAGCAGATTGCCCGGCGGGGACGTAACACCAAAAGTACGGTGCCCAAAAGTGCGACGGTACGGGAATATCGGCAAGGTACGGCTTTTGAAGCCTTGTTGGGGTATTTGTATTTAACAAAGCAGGAAGAGCGGCTGGCAGAGATCATGAACCGCTCTTTTGTGCTGATTGCGGATAAGATGCTTGTGGAAAGGGGAGCTAATACAAAATGATGTCGGTAAAACTTCTGCGGTATACGCCGGACCCGGATCGGACTGTGGCCATGAGCGCACGGCTTTGTTATTCACCTATCGGGGCGGCGGAATTGGAAGAACAACTTTCAGACCAGGATGTAGCCAGGCTGGTGCGGCAGCTGGGAAAAATGGGACATACCTCTACGTTTGAGCATATTAGTTTCACTTTTGCTATTGAGGGCGTAAGCCGTGTATTGACCCATCAATTGGTACGGCACCGTATCGCCTCCTATTCCCAGCAGTCCCAGCGGTATGTAAAAGAACATGATTTTGAAACCATCATGCCACCCAGTTTGTCCAAGGACCCTGAAAAAAAGCAACAATTTGAAGCTTTGTGCGACAAAATTCAAGAACTCTATAACAAATGGACTGCGGACGGTATTCCTGCAGAGGATGCCAGGTATATTTTACCCAATGCGGCGGAGACCAAAATTGTGGTGACCATGAATGCCCGTAGCCTTCTCCATTTTTTCCAATTGCGTTGCTGCACAAGGGCACAATGGGAAATCCGGGCACTGGCTTGGGAGATGCTGCGTCAGGTGCGGGAAGTGGCTCCTGTAATTTTTGAAAAGGCAGGGCCAACTTGTGACAGTGACCGCGTCTGTCATGAAGGAAAGATGAGCTGCGGACGACTCCAGCAATTATTGGCAGAAGATGCTAAAAAAAAGACTGAGGTCCTATAATGGGCTATGCACCGATTGAAACCATTCAGGAAGAAACCCGGCAATGGGAGTTTATCCAGGAGTTGCCGGAACGTATTGGCGGGTTTAAGAAAACTATTGTGGATAAATTGGATGGACAGATCCTGACAATCTGTTCTTACGAAGATCCCGTCATACGAGCCCGTCTGGATATGATTTATACCAGCGAGACGTTTGATTATATCTTGGTGCATACAATGGGGTTGAACTCTTATCGAGATGTGCGGTTTATTTACAAAGAAAAGGATGTTTTTGCCCAAAAAGTTAAGGAATATCTCCCCAGTATTTTAAAAAATATGGAGAACCCTGCAGGTATTAACCTGGGAGAAATGGTGGAAGAGCATCATATTCTCACCTGGGCGTATGGGAATCAGTTACCGGAAAAAATCGGACCTTTTACGCTCTACATTAAGCCGGAGCGTTCTATTGAACATATCAATGGTTCCATTATTCTGATTGATTATACGGATTTTGCGCGGAAAGACCAGCTGGTTATTATGTATAACCGGCTGCGAAATCAGTTCTTTGGAGAAGTTAAGGTTAATCAGGTGTTTCATGCTTCCGTGGATTTTGACAGCCTTTCTCTAAAGGAATTAGAGCAAAAATTGAAAAAGAATTTAGAACCTACCCTGCAGCGAATCAGTGCCGCCGATCATACAATATAGAAAGGACAAGCCATGACTAGGAAAATCATTGTGAATGCTGATGATTTTGGCAGACATGCGCTAATTAATCAAGCCGTGACAGAAGGGGTTCAAAAAGGAATCCTTCGTTCTGCGACTGTTATGGTAGGGGGAGCTGCTTTTTCGGAGGCGATGGAACTGGCCAAACGGGAGCCTCTTTTAGGTGTGGGAATTCATCTGACATTGGTGGACGGAAGGCCTGTGCTGCCCAAAGAAGCGATCCCCAGTTTGATAGATCCTTATACAGGGAGATTTTATTCAAACCATGCCGCTTTTGTAAAACATTTCCTGAAAGGAAATGTTCGTCTTGAAGACGTCAAACAGGAACTTACGGCTCAGATAGAAACCTTTCTGCATATAGGGCTTTTTCCTACCCACGCGGACAGTCACCAACATATGCACGTGCTGCCGGGTATCATTGATACGGTGATCGCATTATGCAAGGAATATAAAATTCCAGCACTACGCATACCGGCTATCCCCGTGGATTTATGGGCCACGAGAAAAAATAATCTGGGCGAACAGATAGGGCGCGCCGGTCTGCATGTTTTGGCACAGCGGGCACGAAGGAAAGCGCATGCAGCTGGTATATTGACGACGGATTATTTTGGTGGCATTGTGGCAGGAGAAGCAGTGGATAAAAAGGCCTTGCGACTACTGCTGCTAACACTTAAAGAAGGTGTCACGGAACTTATGCTGCATCCTGGTACGGATAATAGAATTCTTATACCTGCCACGGCCTGGCAGCATAATTTTGAAGCAGAACTGGAAGGAGTTATGGATCCTGGCAATCTACAAATCATGAAAGAACGAGACATCTTGCCCATCAATTTTGCGCAATTGTGTTAAAGGAGAAGCATGATGATTTATACACTGACCTGTAACCCATCTCTGGACTATGTAGTGACACTGGACACTTTTCAGACAGGTGCCATCAACCGTAGTGAAAAGGAGGCAATTTACCCTGGTGGCAAAGGAATCAACGTAGGTATTGTTTTGCATCGTTTAGGTGTAGAAACAGAAATTTTAGCCTTTGCTGCTGGAAATACCGGGAAATTGCTGGCGCTACTGCTGGATACGGAACACTGTCCTTACACTTTTTTTCCTGCGCAAGATGGTTTTACCCGGATCAATGTAAAAATCCGCAGCGAAGAAGAAACTGCCATTAATGGGCAAGGGCCTGCTATTACTGCGACAGATTTGGAAAAACTGGAACTATTTACCCAAAAAATGCAGGCAGAGGATATGCTGGTGATTTCTGGTTCTACGCCCAGAGATTGCAGCGCTGATTTATATGGCAACCTTGTACAGCGCTTGGAAAGTCGTGGGATATCCTGTGTAGTGGATGCAACGGGAAGTGCGTTGCTTCATGCGCTACCTTTCCATCCCTTTTTGATCAAGCCCAACCTGGAAGAAATGGAAGAGGTGTTGGGGCATTCTTGTATTGGCCGGGAGAGTATCTTTAAAGGGGCAAAACAATTGCAGGAAAAAGGGGCACGTAATGTTTTAGTCAGCCTGGGGGAAAATGGCGCCTTGCTGCTGGATGAACAAGGCAAGAGACATGCACACCTGGCTCCTGAAGGAGAAATGATCAATTCCGTGGGCGCAGGCGATAGCATGATAGCAGGATTTTTGGCGGGATATCTGCCACACCACGATTATGATGAAGCGCTCCATTTGGGAATTTGTGCTGGCAGTGCAACAGCGTTTACCATGCATTTGGCGGAAAAAGAGGCAATTTTGAAACTGGCAAAGGGGTAAATCATGCATATTACAGATCTTTTGAAACGGGAGAGTGTCGCGCTGAATGGATCTGCCAGCTCCAAAAAAGAAGTGCTGGAAAAACTGGTGGCTTTGATGGAAAAACAGGGCAACCTGGCAGATCCAGCAGAATACCAACAAAAAGTATTTGCTCGAGAAACAGAAGGCAGTACCGGGGTAGGGGAAGGGGTTGCCATTCCTCATGCCAAAACGGCTGCGGTGACTAAGCCTGGACTAGCGTTTATGCGTTGCCCTGAAGGAGTGGATTTTGACAGCTTAGATGGGCTACCTGCCAAGCTATTCTTTTTGATTGCAGCGCCCGATACCAAGGACAATATTCACCTGGATGTACTAAGTCGTTTGTCCACACTATTAATGGAACCTGATTTTGTGGAGGACTTGCTGGATGTAAAAGATGTCAATGCCCTCTTTGCCCTTATTTCGCAAAAAGAAAAGGAAAAATATCCGGAAGAAGCAGAGCAGGAAGTCATCCCTCCTTCGTCAGAACACTACCAGGTCCTTGCAGTGACAGCCTGCCCTACAGGGATTGCTCATACCTACATGGCTGCGGAAAGCCTGTTGCAACATGCACAAAAAAGAGGCATCTCTATTAAAGTTGAGACCAATGGGCAAAGCGGAGTAAAAAATGTCCTGACACAGGAGGAAATTGCTAATGCCCAGGGTATCATTGTAGCGGCGGATAAACATGTTCCCATGGATCGTTTTAAAGGACGTCCCGTGGTGATTCGTAAAGTCGCTGATGGCATTAACAAAGCGGACGAATTGCTGGATGAAGCTCTTTCGGGTAAAGCCCCTTTGTATGAGGGAGAAGGAGCAGCGCCTACCGAAACAGAAAGCAAAGAAGAAAGCGGCGTCCGGAAAATTTATAAGCATCTGATGAATGGAGTGTCCCATATGCTGCCCTTTGTAATTGGCGGTGGGATATTGATTGCCCTTGCTTTTTTGAGCGATATGGGCGCAGCGGGAACTGCACAATTCGGAAGTAGTACGCCAACCGCCGCTTTTTTGAAAAACGTGGGGGGCGTGGCCTTCAGCTTTATGATGCCGATTCTGGCCGGATTTATCGCCATGAGTATTGCGGATCGTCCGGGTCTTTTGGTTGGCTTTGTGGCCGGTGCTATGGCCTCTAGCGGGGGCAGTGGGTTCTTTGGCGCCTTAGTGGGAGGATTTGCAGCCGGGTATGTGATTCTCTTTTTGAAAAAAGCACTCGGTTTTTTACCAGATTCCCTGGAAAATTTGAAGCCTATTTTACTCTATCCTGTGTTTGGCCTTGCTGTCATGGGGATTTTAATGCTTGTGATCATTAATCCTATGATGGGCGCTGTCAATCAATGGGTTAATGGTAGCTTAAATGCCATGAGTGGCAGTAGTAGAATCGTCATGGGACTTGTGCTAGGCGGTATGATGTCCATTGATTTTGGCGGGCCGCTCAATAAAGCTGCCTATGTTTTTGGAACAGCTTCCCTTGCGGGTCCCGATGGGAACGCCATTTCTTCCCCTTTTATGGCGGCTGTGATGGTGGGAGGCATGGTGCCGCCGCTTGCCATTGCGTTCAGTTGCTTATTGTTCCCTAGAAAATTTACAGCAACGCAGCGTAGTTCTGCTCTTACCAATTTTATTATGGGGCTGTCTTTTATTACGGAAGGTGCAATTCCTTTTGCAGCGGAGGATCCTTCCCATGTGATTCCGTCCTGTGCTATTGGGGCGGCCGTGGCAGGCGGTCTCTCTATGGCTTTTCATTGCAGTGTTCCTGCGCCCCACGGTGGTATTTTCGTCTTTGGGGTTGCCCAGCATGCCTCCCTTTATCTGATGTCTCTTCTTGTGGGAAGCTTTGTGGGGGCACTTCTCCTAGGCGTTACTAAAAAGACAGTGGCGGAATGAAAGTTACTATCCGGCAATTATACAAGCAGCCCCAGGAAGCAATGTCTTCTCGGGGCTGTTTTCACTGATCTTTTATTATGGACTTAACTGAATTTCCGGACCCGCAACGTGATGCCACAGCGTTCGGCTACCTTTTGGCTCTGTGCAATCTGTTCCGGGGACAATACATCTACGACGGTCATCCGGGTGTCGGGAATCGCTTTTTTGCACTCCTTAGCAAAGTCCAACATAGCCTTGTAGGCCCCTTTTTTCTGGGGTTGCGTGACTTTGTTATAGTCCTCTTCATCTGGAGCGTTTAAGCTAATAGACACAGCATCCACCACCTTGGCAAGTTCTGGAACGATATCCCGGCCATTTTCCAGATTTCCCAGGCCATTGGTATTAACGCGGATCTTTAAACCTGTCTTTTCTTTTACATAGCGGGCGGTTTTTTCCAGAAGGGGGAGTGCGCAGGTGGGTTCTCCATAACCACAGAAGACGAGCTCACGGTAGCCAGTGAAATCAAAGGCATCCACAGCCTGTTTTACCGCTTCCCAGGTAGGATTTTCTTTATTCCAGAGCGTAGGGGCATCGCCAAGTCCTTCATGTTGAAAGCGGACACAGAATGTGCAGCGGCAATTGCATAGATTGGTGATGTTTGCATACACACCATCTTTATACGTATAGAGAATTTGTGCCATGATGATTTTGTCCTCCAAAAATACATAGTCTAGCTTTGAAATCCTGCTTGTCTAAAAGCCTCGCCAGAAGGAAATACAAAAGTAAGCTGCCTAAAGATTGGATGCAGTTACCCAGTAGAGAAGAAATAACGGCGGTTTGCGTGCCAAATAGCCATTGCTCCGCTAGAAAATAACCTACAAGATCAATTAACCAGCTGACAAAGGGGGCCAGTTTATTCCGTTTTGTAAGCAGTATTGGTGCTTTGGCTGTAAAAGGCAGCGTCATTAGTGCCTTGATAAGAAGCGTTGCAGGCGCCCACATAGGAGCCGTCAGAATGTCTGCCAGACTGCCACCGATGGCTGCCGCAAATAGCGCATAAGGCTGTGGGAGCAGGGACGCTGCAATATAAATTAATCCATCTCCAAAATGTATATAGCCACCATTTAATCCCACGGGGATATGGCAGATATATGCCGTAAATAGCGTGATCAGCGCGGCGAAAAGACCTGTCATCACGAGTAATTTTAATTTTTCTTCCCTGTTCTGCATAGGAATATCCCCCTTTTTATTACAAATCTTAAGTCACGCGTAGTATAGTAAATTGGATTCTGTTCCATTTGACTATGCACAGTTATACCATAGAAAATATACCTTGAAAAGGAACAGTTCAAGAAATTTTGAGGAAAAACTGTGCATGGCAAAAAAGATTTATAGTTTTAACTTGACAGATGCGGGGGAATTATCGTATACTAATGAAGCCGGTATCGAAAGATACAAAGGCGATGGCCCAGTAGTTCAGTTGGTTTAGAATGCCGCCCTGTCACGGCGGAGATCGTCGGTTCAAGTCCGTCCTGGGTCGCCAATGCGGAAGTAGCTCAGTGGTAGAGCATCACCTTGCCAAGGTGGGGGTCGCGAGTTCGAATCTCGTTTTCCGCTCCATATTTTTTTAGGAGTATAGTTCAATGGTAGAGCAACGGTCTCCAAAACCGTCGATCTGGGTTCGAATCCTAGTACTCCTGCCAAATGATTTTACGAAACTTGATGGTATAAGAAAATACCAGAAACGGTTTAAAATCCGGTTTCTGGTATTCTTAGCATTGTCAAGTTTCTTTTTATATTGTATGATTTTAATGCAGCGGTTTAAAGAGACGAGGGTACTTTTTGGTAGGCCATTGGTTTTACAGGTAACTGGATAGAAAAGGATAGGACTATGGAAAAATTAGGCTTTATTGGGATGGGAAATATGGCGCAGGCACTTTGTACTGGATTTATTCAGTCTGGCAAAATTGACGGTAATCATGTCTATGCCTATGCCCCCCATCAAGATAAACTCAAGAAGAATGCAGGAAAAATTGGTTTTACGCCGGTTTCTTCCGTAATTGACTTGGTCAACACGGTGGATACTGTTATCATGGCGTGCAAGCCTTACCAGATTGAGGGAGTATTAGGCGAAATCAAAACGCTCTTGCAAGGCAAGGCTTTAGTATCCATTGCAGCCGGTTGGCCTTATGCCCGTTACCGGATGGCACTGGATACGTGTGCCGAGACTGTGCGGATTCAGTTTGTGATGCCCAATACACCGGCTATGGTGGGGGAGGGCGTGCTGCTATTTGAAGAAGAGAACTCACTAAAGCCGCAGGAACGACAGCAGCTTATGGAACTCTTTGCCTCAACGGGACTTGTGCAGGAAATCCCTTCTGCACTTATGGGGATTGCCGGAACGCTCACAGGGTGCGGCCCTGCCTTTGTAGACCTTATGATTGAAGCTTTTGGTGATGCAGGAGTAAAATACGGGCTAAAACGAGACGAAGCCTATGCCTTAATTTCCCAGATGATCCTGGGAAGTGCCAAATTGCAGCTACAGACGGGGACGCATCCTGGGGTACTGAAAGATGCCGTCTGCTCTCCGGGCGGGACGACTATCCGTGGCGTCACGTCCTTAGAAGAATATGGGTTCCGTAATGCTTGCGTTAAAGCTGTAGAGGCAGTGATGGAAGAATGAAATTATCATTTATTTAGGGCTGCGAAGATAATAAGAACCTAAAAAATCTCCTTCTACTCATGTACGTATACTTCATGAGTAGAAGGAGATTTTTATGCAATGGTGAAATAGGCAATTTCCGGAGGACAGCCCAGGCGAAAGGGAAACCAGCTGCCATTACCGCAATGGACGTAGCCATAGGAGGGACCGTGACGGAAAAGTCCACGGGTATATTTAAATACAGGGAGGAGTGGTTGTCCCCAAAAGCCCAACTGGCTACCGTGGGTATGTCCACTTAAGGTCAACGGGATACCGATTGCGGCGGCTTCATCAATAAAGTCGGGATGATGGGCCAAAAGAAGTGTTCGGCGCGGATCGGGAACGTGGGTCATGGCTTCGTCTACATAGTCTTTGCGTTCTTTGTCATACGCACTGCCCCGAAGAAAAGAAAAATCAACACCGGCAACCCAAAGGTCTGTGCCAGGCAGGGACATGGCCGTATTGGAAAGAAAATGAATGCCGGTACCCTGTAAAATTCTCTGCACCATTGCCAACCCGCCTCGGTAATATTCGTGGTTTCCCATAACAAAATAAATTCCTTTGGGGAAATAGGGAACGAATTGGCTGAGTATGGCAGCGGCTTGTTCATTCTGGGTGGGGTCATCGAATAGATCCCCCGTTATCATTAACGCATCCGTGCCTCGCTGTGCAATGCGGGACAAAAGACCGGAAAAATCGGTTGTGCTAAAAAACGCGCCTAAATGTACGTCGCTGATTTGGGCAATGCGTAAGCCTTTGGACTGTATTGCAGCCGGGAATGGAATGGTAAATTCCCGGTCCACCACATGCTTTCGCTCAATTTCCCCACCATAAACACTGAGTGCGGCTGCAGCGGCTGGATAGGCAACTGCCGCTTTTAAAAAGTGGCGCCGGGATGGGTCTGTAGGCGTATGTAGGATGCGTCGATAAAGAAAACGGAGACACAGGGAAAGGGTGACTAGCAGGTTTAGTCCCAGCTGAAACATAAGCAGCATAGCCAACACACGAAAATACAAGGCTTCATGAGTCCCGATTCCGGGACGCCAGTGGGCGGTGGAAAGGAAAAACCACCCCAAAAGGCCATCAATACATAGTGTTAAAAGAGTGCACGTTTTCCATTTGGGTTTGTTGCATAAAAAATACAAGGCACCGATTGTCCAAAGTCCTAGGAGGGCAACGATGCCAAGAATAATCGTAAAAAACATAAAAGAGATCCGTCCTTAATGGGTTTCTTCTGTTAAGCGGGGAAGAATGGCGTTCATCATATCTCCCTGGTTCCAAAGAGGCAGTGGTTTCCACCAAGCAGCAGATAGCTGGGGATTATTGGCAAGCGCCTGAAACCCTGTGAGCCCGGTAAGCATACCGGACTGCTGCCAGGTGTAGAGATGCAGGGCAGGGTGATAAACAAAAAGCTGGGCCTGTCTGGTTAAGCCGATTTCAGCAGGCATCATTTGCCTGGTTTGTGATAGTGTAGCAGGAGTACGTAGCTTTGGTGTAGGAATAGGACGTGGTGCCATAGGCGATGCTACGGGTCTAGTCATTGGAATGGGAATCTTTCCCGGATGCTGGTAATTGCCAATGGGGACTGTTGGATGGGGCAAATGCGAACCGATAGCGCCCGGTTTAGGTACATGGATCGCTGTACCAGAAGCTGGCATAGCCCAGGATGTACTACAGGAAAGTAACGACAAAGCTATAACGGATAGTATTTTAGTCCATATAGAATGCATCATATCAATCACCTCATAATTGTATTATACTCCAATTTAAATTGTAAAAGTGTGAAAATTATGATGGGATAAAACGCGAACGATACTGTAACTATTTTAATAAAAGTTCGATATTCCATTGACAGCATTCAGCCCTGTTGATAGAATAAGGGTAAGTTGAAAGTTGTATCAGCAAAGATCCCTGAGAAGCATATACACAAGTGGGTGGAATGATTCCTGGGGCTTTTTTCTTGGAGGTGTCAATGATGAAGGTCGCAATCATTATGGGAAGCAATTCTGACTGGCCGAAGCTGGAAGCAGCGGAAAAAGTTTTGAAAGAATTTGGAATTGAAACAGAGGTGCAGGTTGCCAGCGCCCACCGGACTCCAGAACTGGTCAAAGCGTTTGCCGAAGGTGCCCGGGATCGTGGCGTGGAAGCTATTATTGCTGCAGCAGGTGCTGCGGCTCACTTGGGCGGGTTCATTGCCGCTTATACCACGCTGCCTGTGATTGGGATTCCTATTGATGCTACGCCACTGGGGGGGATGGATTCTCTCTTGAGTTTTGTACAGATGCCTTCTGGAATCCCCGTGGCTACCATGGCGATCAATGGCGCCAAGAACGCAGGCATTTTTGCTGTAGAAATCCTGGCTGGAAAGCATCCAGAATTGGTACAGAAACTGGCTGCGTATCGTGCCAATATGAAGGAAGAAGTGAAGGCCAAAGGAGAAAAACTGGCCGCTACCCGGGCTGCTGCGGAAAAAGCCTGAGCAGGAGGACGTATGTGGGAAAAAGAGCTGCAGGGTGATACACTGCACGAGGAATGTGGCGTTTTTGGTATTTATTCCAAAAATGACGATGTAGCCTTAAATACCTATTGGGGCCTTTTTGCCCTTCAGCATAGAGGCCAGGAAAGCGCCGGGATTGCGGTGAGTAATGGCCGTAATATGCATATCAAAAAAGGTATGGGGCTAGTGAACGATGTGTTTAAAAGTGGCTTGCAAGGTCTGGATGGCTATATGGCTATCGGGCATGTGCGGTATTCTACTACGGGATCCAGCCTGTCCTATAATGTGCAGCCCCTGAAAGTATTTTATGATGGGGGTAATTTGGCCTTATCACATAATGGCAATCTAACCAATGCGGCGCAGTTGCGGGATGAACTCAGTAAACAAGGGCACGTATTTCAGACTACGGTGGATACAGAAGTGGTCTTGGCCCTGATTGCCCGCAGCCGAAAAAAAACACTTCCGGAACGAGTGGCAGAAGCAGCCAACACCATAAAGGGTGCGTTTAGTATTCTGGTGATGGGGGACGATCAGATTGTTGCTTTCCGGGATCCTTATGGTTTCCACCCACTGTGCCTTGGCAGATTGCATCATGGCTGGGTACTTGCGAGTGAAACCTGCGCTTTGGATCAGGTGGGAGCCGAATACGTGCGGGATATTGCTCCTGGTGAAATGATAATAATAAAAGATGCGGAAAAAGAACCGGAGAGCATTCTGTATTGTGAGCATAAACCAGAACACTGTGCCCATTGTGTATTTGAATACGTGTATTTTGCCAGACCGGACAGCGTCCTTGACGGGGAAAGCGTGTACCAGGCACGCCTTAACATGGGGCGGATCCTGGCGCGGGAGACCAAAGATATCAAGGCGGATATTGTGATTTCCGTGCCTGATTCTGGAACGCCAGCAGCCATTGGATATGGACTGGAGGCAGGCATTCCTTTTGTAGAAGGGCTGACAAAAAATAAATATATTGGACGTACGTTTATCCAGCCTACCCAGAAACAGCGGTTAAATTCTGTACGTTTGAAACTCAATGCTAACCGAAGCCTGGTAGCGGGTAAATCTGTGGTTATGGTAGATGATTCCATTGTGCGGGGAACTACCAGCGGCCTTATTGTACAATTGTTGCGGGATGCCGGAGCGACTGCGGTGCATGTGTGCATCAGTTCTCCCCCTGTGGTTGATTCCTGTTACTATGGCATTGATACTTCCGAACGAAAGGAACTGATTGCAGCCATCAAAAATGAAGAAGAAATCCGGGAATATATCAAAGCTGATAGCCTGCATTACATTACCATGAAAGGCCTGCGGGAAAGCCTGTCCGTCTTAAAGCCGGACGACATGTGCTATGCATGCTTTAATCGTATCTATCCAGATGGTGCGGATAAAGAAATGAAACTAGGGAGCAAGTTCCAGTTTGAAGGGTGAGGAGGAAACGCTGTGACCGAAAAAAAAGTAATAACCTACGCGGATGCCGGAGTAGATATTGATGCAGGCAATAAAGCCGTAGAATTAATGAAGGACAGTGTCCGGGCTACGTATCGTCCTGAGGTAATCGGAGATTTGGGCGGGTTCGGAGGTTTGTTTGCACTGGGCGGTAAGTACAACGATCCTGTACTGGTTTCTGGAACTGATGGGGTAGGGACGAAACTGAAGCTCGCTTTTTTGATGGATCGGCATGACACGATCGGACAGGATGCGGTTGCCATGTGCGTGAATGATATTTTGGTACAGGGCGCGGAACCTTTATTCTTCCTGGATTATATTGCTACGGCGAAAGTGGATTCTCAAAAAATCGCTGACATCGTTAAAGGGGTAGCTAATGCCTGTAAGAAAAGCGGCTGCGCACTTATCGGTGGAGAGACAGCGGAAATGAGCGGCTTCTATGCTCCGGGAGAATATGATATTGCTGGATTTTCCGTGGGCGTGGTGGAAAGAAATAAAATGATTACAGGGGACAAGGTCAAGGCCGGTGATGTGCTCTTGGGCCTACCTTCTACGGGAGTACACTCTAACGGCTATTCCCTGGTGCGTAAACTGTGCTTTGACGTAATGCAGTTTAAGGTGGATACCTATATCCCAGAATTTGGCAAAACCTTGGGAGAAGAATTATTGACCCCTACACGCTTGTACCCTAAAACGGTATTGCCGATGATCCGGCAATTTGATCTGCACGGCATGGTGCATATTACCGGTGGCGGATTTTATGAAAATATTCCTCGAATTTTACCAGAGGATTGCGATGCCGAAGTGCATGCGGATGCCTGGGAAATGCCAGCTGTTTTTCATAAGCTCCATGAATGGGGCAATGTGCCTTGGAAAGAAATGTACCGTACCTTCAATATGGGTGTAGGTATGGTGTTAGTCGTAGATGCCGGGGAAGCAGAGAACGTACGCCAATACTTGAAAGAAAACGGGGAAATTTATTATGAATTAGGGCATGTCGTCCCCGGCACAAAAAAGACTGTGATGAAAGGCGGCGTATTCGGTCATGCATAGAAAAATTGGCGTCCTGGTCAGCGGCAGGGGCAGTAATTTTCAGGCTATCGTAGATAAAATCAAAGCCGAGCGCTTGCCCATTGATATCACTGTGGTGATCAGTGACAGTGCGGAAGCCTATGCCCTTAAACGAGCTGAAGACGAGGGGATTCCCCACTATGCCATTGCCCGGCAGGACTATCCGGATAAGGCCTCTTTTGAGGCGGCCATTAGCCAAAAACTCCGGGAAGCTGAAGTAGAACTAGTGGTCTTGGCAGGGTTTATGCGGATCTTGTCCGCAGATTTTGTTAATGCCTGGCCAGAAAAAATTATTAATATCCATCCTGCCCTGCTCCCTAGTTTTACTGGGCTGGATGCGCAAGGACAGGCCTTAAAATATGGCGTAAAAATTGCGGGATGTACCGTACATTTTGTAGATGCAGGTATGGATAGCGGGCCTATTATTAAGCAAGCGGCGGTTCCGGTGATGGACGAGGATACGCATGATACACTGGCGGCACGGATTTTGGTACAGGAACACACCATACTGCCAGAAGTGGTGAAATTATGGGCGGAAGATCGGCTTGAAGTTCGCGGCCGTCATGTGAGAATTCGGAAATAGGAGGGAGTCAGATGGCGATACAAAGAGCATTGCTCAGCGTTTCGGATAAAACGGGGATTGTGGAGCTAGCAGCATTTCTCCACAAAAAGGGTATTGAAATTATTTCCACCGGTGGAACCATGAAGGCTATTAAAGCGGCCGGTATTCCCGTGACCTATGTGAGTGACGTGACCGGGACACCGGAAATGATGGATGGCCGTGTCAAGACCCTCAACCCTAAAATTCATGGCGGTATTTTAGCCGTGCGCAGCAACCCAAAACATATGCAGGATATGCGGGATAACGGGATAAAACCTATTGATTTGGTAGTGGTGAATCTCTATCCTTTTGAAGCGACTATTGCTAAACCCAATGTTACGGAAGCAGAAGCCATTGAAAATATTGATATTGGGGGACCAGCGATGGTACGGGCTTCTGCTAAAAACTTCCATGATGTGGTAATCATTACCAACCCGGGCCGGTATCAAGATTTAATGAAGATGCTGGAGGAAAAAGGAGACATTGATCTCAAAACCCGAAAAGCGTTGGCGCAGGAAGCGTTTGCACATACGGCGGCCTATGATACCGCAATCGCAGCGTATTTAAAAAAGCAGTTGTCGAAAGAGTAGGGGAGGCAGAACATGCAGGTATTGGTCATTGGAGGCGGCGGAAGGGAACATACTTTGGTATGGAAACTGGCCCAAAGCCCGAACGTAGAAAAAATTTATGCAGTTCCTGGCAACCCAGGCATGAAAAAGTTGGCAGAGTGTGTCCAGCTGGATGTGAGCGATCGGGAAGGATTAGCCGCTTGGGCTAAAAAGCATCAAATTGACCTTACAGTGGTGGGACCGGAAGCTCCTTTGGTGGAGGGCCTTGTGGATGTGTTTCAGCAGCACGGCTTGACCGTTTTTGGACCTACGGCAAAGGCGGCAGCCATTGAAGGCTCCAAAATTTTTTCCAAAGAGCTGATGCAAAAATACGGCGTTCCTACCGCATTCTTCAAAGTTTGCGATACGCTGCAGGAGGCCAAAGCCTTTGTCGAGGAAAAGGGTGCTCCCATTGTCATTAAAGCAGATGGCTTGGCCGCGGGCAAAGGCGTTGTGGTAGCCATGACCAAAGCAGAAGCGATGGAGGCGTTGGAAGAAATGATGGCCGGCCATAAATTCGGCGCTGCTGGCAATAAAGTAGTGATTGAAGAATTTATGGAAGGGGAAGAAGCGTCTCTATTTGCTTTTACTGATGGCAAAACTATTGTACCTATGCTGGCTGCCCAGGATCATAAGCGGGTTTATGACGGGGACAAAGGGCCAAATACCGGTGGTATGGGAGCCTATTGCCCTGCTCCTGTCATGACTCCGGAATTGAAACAGAAAACCATGGATACCATTTTGCGGCCTGTGGTGGATGCTATGGCTAAAGAAGGACGCCCTTATGCTGGCTGCCTATATGCAGGTCTTATGATCAACAGGGATAGCATCAAAGTAGTAGAATTTAATGCCCGTTTTGGAGATCCGGAAACCCAGGCAGTTTTACCGCTGTTAAAAAGCGATCTAGCCACGATCATGGTAGCTTGTGCTAAGGGGACCTTGCGGCCAGATATGGTGGAATGGGAAACCCATAAAGCGGCCGTGTGCGTAGTCATGGCCAGTGGTGGCTATCCTGCTTCTTATCCCAAAGGGCTTCCCATCACTGGGCTGGAAGAGGCCGGAGCGATGCAGGATGTGGTAGTGTTCCATGCGGGAACACAGGAAGTAAATGGACAAATCCTGACTCATGGTGGGAGAGTCCTTGGTGTCACGGCCGTGGCAGAAGATATTCCAACCGCACAGCGCAAAGCCTATGCAGCCGTAGAAAAAATCCACTTTGAGGGAGCTCATTATCGGAAAGATATTGCATGGAGAGCCTTGCGCAGGATAAACAATAAATAAAGTGTTGCATTTGTGACGGTCGAGTGGTAAAATAGGAAAAATATTTTAAAGGGGGATCTGTCATGGCATTTATTTATGATGAGCCTGCGCATACTTTTAGCGAGTATCTTTTAGTTCCTGGATATTCTTCCAGCGAATGCATTCCGGCAAACGTGAGCCTTAAAACGCCTCTGGTAAAATTTAAGAAAGGCGAAGAGCCGGCAATGACGTTGAATATCCCCCTTGTTTCTGCTATCATGCAGTCCGTGTCCGATGACAAGATGGCGATTGCTCTTTCCCGTGAAGGAGGAATCTCCTTTATCTACGGATCCCAGAGCATTGCCAGCGAAGCGGCGATGGTAGCCCGGGTTAAGAGCTTTAAAGCGGGGTTTGTGGTCAGTGATTCCAATCTGCGCCCGGATAGCACGCTGGCAGATGTGCTGGCACTTAAAGAAAAAACTGGGCACTCCACCATGGCAGTCACCAGTGATGGTACGGGTAATGGCTATCTGGAAGGTATTGTTACCAGTCGGGATTACAGGGTTAGTCGGATGCAGATGAGTGATCTAGTCAAAGACTTTATGACGCCTGTTAGCGATATGGTTGTAGGCACCAGTGATATCACCTTAAAACAGGCCAATGATATCATCTGGGACCATAAACTTAACACATTGCCCATTATTGATAAAAATGGGCATCTGCTCTATATGGTCTTTCGGAAAGATTACTCTACCCATAAGCAGTATCCCTTGGAATTATTGGATGACCAGAAGCGCCACGTAGTGGGTGCGGGCATTAACACCCGGGATTATGAAGAACGGGTACCTGCTTTGGTGGAAGCTGGAGCAGATGTGCTATGCATTGATTCTTCCGAAGGCTACAGCGAATGGCAAAAACGAACCTTGCAATGGATCCGCAGCAAATACGGAGACAGAGTAAAAGTAGGGGCCGGCAATGTGGTGGATGGTGAAGGGTTCCGTTTCCTGGCAGAATGCGGCGCTGATTTTGTTAAAGTAGGGATTGGCGGCGGCAGTATTTGCATTACCCGGGAACAAAAAGGCATCGGACGGGGGCAGGCAACGGCAGTTATCGACGTAGCCAAAGCCCGGGACGAATATTACAAAGAAACCGGGATCTACGTACCTATTTGCTCTGACGGTGGTATCGTCTATGATTACCATATGACCTTAGCCCTTGCTATGGGAGCTGACTTTTTGATGCTTGGTCGGTATTTCGCACGGTTTGACGAATCCCCCACCAACAAGGTCAATATCAATGGGACGTATATGAAAGAATATTGGGGCGAAGGCAGTGCCCGTGCCCGAAATTGGCAACGTTACGATCTGGGCGGCGATAAGAAACTTTCTTTTGAAGAAGGCGTGGATTCTTACGTACCCTATGCAGGGGGCTTGAAAGATAACGTGAACCTGACGATTTCCAAGATTCGTTCCACCATGTGTAATTGTGGGTCGTTAACGATTCCGGAACTTCAGAAAAAAGCAAAGTTGACGCTGGTCTCCGCAGTCAGCCTAACAGAAGGCGGCGCCCACGACGTTTTGTTAAAAGACACCGTAAACAATAGCTATCCAAAATAAGCATACCTACACCCGTACCCTTTTTGAGGATATGGGTGTTTTTTTCCCATGGCGTAAAATTTTTGTAAGTTGAATAAAAAAATAAGAGCATCCCAAT
>DXYB01000024.1 GCA_019416065.1 Acidaminococcus sp.
CCAGAAAAGGATGAATTTGGGGTCCTCCCCAACATTTGACAAAGAACCTTTTTTCTTTTCGTCATTAGCTTCCATGGCTTCGACCAGGCCTTGTACACGGGTTTCATACTGGGCCGCGTTGAAGTTCCGCGGGTCAGCCTGATCTCCGTCAAATCCAGCGGTAGGAATCCCCATGTCGGCAGTAAAGCGCCGCTGCATTTCCGGCATATAGCCGCTCCAAGGTTTGCAGGAACGGTTGTAGTGCACCAGCACGCCGTCCACTTTGTTGTCCCGGATCAGCCCTTCTCTCCAGGCAACACCTTGCTCTACGCTAACGGAGTTCGGGGCTTTGCAGTAGGCTTTAATGAGTCCGTCATAGTTATCATATTCGAACCCGAAGGCCGGAGCATATACTACGCCAGTAATGTTCAGACCATTGGCTTTTAGCGGTTTGAACAGCTGCGGCAGTTTCGGCCAGCACGGAATCCCTTCGAACATGATCCGGTGTTCTTCTTTGAACGGTGCCGTAGTGGTGCCGGCTTTTACGTGCTCTTCCAGTTCGCTGGCCAGCAGTTCAAATGCTTCTGCCGTTTCAACCCGGCCACGGGCAGTTACGATATCTGCCATGTGGTTAAACAGGTCAAAGCCATTAAACGGTGCCGGTTTGTACTGTAGGTAGTTGCAGACTTTTAACCAGGCTTTGGCAGAACGGTTGGCGTTCTGGCAGCATTGTTCAAATTTGTCTTCGTCAAATTTCCGCCCGGTCAGTTCTTCCATCTGCCGGATAGCCGTATCAAACTGGCTACGGATGTATTTCACGTTGGCTTCGTTTACATGATCGAATTCGTTATAAGGAATATCCATCATGATCAGGGGAATGTTATGCCGCCGGGCAATATCTTCGTACCATTTGGTCATGCAGTTGCAGATGTTGTTGCAGCACAATACAAAGTCCGGCATGGGCATGGTCATCTGACGATATTTATGCAGGGCATTCTGCCGACGGGTCTTTTCTTCCCCTTCGGGCAGGGCCGCAATTTCATAGATATTATCCGTGGTAGGATAGGGTTTCAGGGTTTTGGGGTCGATTACGGGTTTACCGTTTTCATCGAAAACTTTCTTCCCGTTTTCGTCTTTCATCTGTTTGCCGCTATTGGGGTTAATGACATAGTTGCCATTTTCATCCATCTTATTGGCACCCCGATAGCCGGCCGCATAGGCCAGGGAAATCCGGGCATAACCACAGATATCGTTATCATAGCCCAGGTTTTCAGCAGCTTCGCACATCACTTCGCCGTCCCGGTTGGCGGCGATACCTGCTGCCTGGTTTTCCGGATAGCCTACATGGAGGCCAAAGGATTCGGCCAATTCACAAGGGAATTTGGAAGAGGACCAGCCTACTTTTTCTCCTCTTTCTTTGGCTTCCCGTAATTCGCGGTACACTTTTTCAACTACATCTCTCAGCGCTTGTACGCCAGGACTCGCTTTTGCCATGATCCATACTCCTTTCGTTATTCCAACGCATTATGTTCCTGTTAAGACTTCTTTCTTACTCTTGATTCTAGCAGGGGGATAATATATAGTAAATAGCAGAAAAGATATACAATCTATATAAATATTATATATAAGAGGAGAGACTATGGAAGTGCAAACCTTACAATTTTTTGCGGTGGTGGCCCGGTGTCGCAGTATGTCAAACGCGGCAGAGCAATTGGCTTATGCTCAGTCCAATTTGTCCACCAAAATTGGTTTATTGGAAAAAGAGCTGGGGACCCAATTATTTTACCGAAACCATAGAGGGGTGCAACTTACCGGCAAAGGGGAAGAATTTTTGTTGTATACTGATAAAATTCTGGGGCTGATAGAACAAGCCAAAGCCGCCATGCAGGAAGAGGGGGAGGCCCGTGGCAGTCTTCGCATCGGGGCACTGGAAAGTATTGCAGAAACGTATTTGGCCCCGCTTCTGTATTATTATCACAAAAATAATCCACAGGTGGAGTTTCATCTTTCCACGGGAAATGCGGAGCAGCTGTTAGATCTTGTTTTGGAGAGGGAACTGGAAGGGGCTTTTATGGCGCGGCGAGTAGGAAATCCGGAACTTGTTTATGCTCCGTTCCAAAAAGAGACGCTTGTTCTCGCTGCTTCCCGGCGCTGCCCGATGGAAACCTGGCGGGATCTGGACAAATACGCAGTATTGGTTTTGCCCGAAGGGTGCAGTTATCGCAACAGACTGGAAAATTTTATGCAGGAAGAGGGGATCGTGCCGCCGGAAGTTATCACCATGGATTCCTTGGGAACGCTGCTCTCCAATGTATGTGCCGGGCTGGGGGTATGTCTCTTTCCCCGGGCTGCCGTGCAGAAAATTGCAGATACCCAGTACTTGAAAATGATTCCTGTGCCGGAAAAGTATACCTACATCCAGACCGGCTTTATTTATCGCCGGGATTTATTTCTGACCAAAGCCGTGAAAAATTTTCTGGATATGCTGCCGCATGTAGAAAATCATTGTAAGTGAATCTCAATAAAAAAGAATGCCACAATATCTCCAATAAAAATTCACAAATGTCTTGTAAGGGGGGGCAATTACTATATAATATACTTAAAAATCAGTACTTTTATATTATGTAGTAAGGAGTGGGTAGAATGGCATATGTTGGATTTTGTGTCGCAGTCTTTGCACTTGTGATGATAATCGTCAGCATGGTAAAGCCTGAATTAGGGTCTTTTAAGAATTTCCCACAGTGGGGAAGAAAAGATTTGTTAAAACGATGGGGCGTAGTATTTTTTATTTCCTTTTTCGTGTTTATGTTTACAATGCCTACAGAAGTTGGAAAAAATAAAACTAGTGAACCAGAATTTAAGAAGAACATTATTTCGCAAAGATTAAATCTTGATAAGGAGGACGAGCTCAACTCTATTCAAACCGCATTAAAGCAAGTAGGAATTACAGAAATAGATTCTATGGAACCATATGCTACCTACGATGAGCCCAATTCTGGTGCAAAGGGATGGAAAACCAGAGCAAATGAAATCCCAGATGTCGTACTCGTATTTACCCCAAACAAACAGTTAAAATCCGTTATTTATATGGACAGGGATTTATATAAGGACGGGAAAATGATTGAAACGTTGCAGGCTAATTCCGTTAGCAGAGAAGAACAAATTGAGATGAAAGCGACGGCAGAGGCTGCAATTAAAAAGATCCTAAATACACCAAGCACTGCCAAATTCTCAAACTATGAAAATACGGTTTTTGCAAAAATTCACAATGAGGGGACTGTAACAGGGTATGTAGATGCTCAAAACGCTTTTGGGACTTTTATCAGATCCAGATATCAAGCCGTATTCGATTGTAGTAAAAAAAGAATGACGCATCTGGACATGGCCGGACAACGGCTCTTCTAACCACACATAAGAATAAGAAAATGGGGATCCTCGAATAGTCTTTCCCCCACCATCCACGCTACCGCGCGGATACCTCCGCCCCCAAGGGGGCGGACAAAAAAAGCGATAAAGCTGTTGGATTTTTCTTGTTAGAAAAGAAAATGGATATGAAGCAAAACTGCCGTATGTCTGCTAGAAATGAATAAATTTAAGGCACTCCTTAACATTTGACAAAGAGCCCCAAAAAACACACTCCATAGACCCAAGCGTTGGTTTATGGAGTGTGTTTTTACTTGCCAGTTTTTTTGTCGTCCGTGCAAGAAGCGCTGAAGCCGCAGTGGGCGCAGTTGCCGCCGCAGCTGAACTTCGGTGCGTCCTTTCCTTCGTCTTTGGTGTACATATAGGCTGTCACCGCACTAAACAGCAGAAAACCGACCAATAGGATTGCAATACCCATACTTTGTCAACTCCCCTGAGTAAGTGCCGCAGAAAGCATGCTTTCTGCGGCATTCTTATTTAACATGTAGCAAACCCATTACCCATTCTTTTTGGGGCTATAGCTGGTATGGCAGCGCCCACCACAACCGGCACAATCGCCGCCGCAAATGAATTTCCCTGCTTTATGGTCTCGGTAAATGCTCCGCCCCGCTAGAAAAAGGACAATCAGCAAAATAGATCCAACGATTAAGTTTCCCATACTAGAAACCTCCCTACGTGCAATAAAAGAAAAGATGCAGAAAGGAAACCAAAAGTATCTGTTACTTTTTTTGTTTCACTTCGTGCATCTTTATCTTACAACTTTCGTCTTAGTTCGTCAACTATTAGTCGATGGAATCCGTGCTCAGTTGTACTTCCCCGTTGTCATCATAGTGAGGCATGGGGCGGAACAGGTTGTACAGGAAGAATGCCAATACCACAAAGGCAGCCACGGTACCTATACCGAAAGTTCCGGTAGTAATCAGCATACCGAACTGATAGAACATCAGCGCCATCAGATAGGCAAACCCGCATTGATAACCGACGGCAATCAACCACCATTTCACACTGTTCATCTCCCGCTTAATAGCGCCCATAGCGGCAAAGCAGGGAGCACACAGCAGGTTGAAGACCAGGAAGGAATAGGCCCCCAGTGCAGAGAAGTCTTTAGCAAAGCTACCCCAGAATTCTTCGCCATCTTCGGCGGCATCGGCCATGCCGTACAATACGCCGAAAGTGGATACCAGGTTTTCTTTTGCAATTAAACCGGTGACAGCAGCTGCGGCGGCTTTCCAATCACCCCAGCCTAGCGGGCTGAAGATCCAGGCAAACTTGGTGCAAATGGCTGCCAGAACGGACTCATTCAAAGCATCGGCATCCAACATGCCCCATTCTCCATCTACCCAACCAAAACTGGAGAGGAACCATACCAGGATACTGGAGAATAGGATAACGGTGCCGGCTTTCTTGATAAAAGAAGACGCGCGTTCCCAAACGCTGCGGACAATGGCACCCAGGGTGGGCATGTGGTAGGCCGGCAGTTCCATAACAAAGGGAGCAGGATCCCCTGCAAAGAGCCGGGTCTTTTTCAGCATGATACCGGAAATAATAATAGAGAAAATCCCTACGAAATAGGCAGAGGGAGCCACCCACCATTCATCGGAAAAATAGGCACCTGCAACCAGGGCAATGATCGGTGCCTTGGCAGAGCAGGGGATCATGGTGGTGGTCATAATGGTCATCCGCCGATCCGCTTGGCTCTCAATGGTACGGGAAGCCATAATACCCGGCACGCCGCATCCACTGCCTACCAGCATGGGAATGAAAGATTTACCGGACAGACCAAATTTGCGGAAAGCACGGTCTAAAATGAAAGCGATACGGGACATATAGCCGCAGGCTTCCAGGAAAGCCAGAAAAATGAACAGTACAATCATCTGGGGGACAAAACCCAGTACGGCGCCAACACCGTTGATAATTCCATCTACCACTAACCCGTTTAACCAGTCTGCGGTGCCCAGGCTTTCCATCCATTCCTGCGCGCCAGGGATGATCATTTCACCAAACAGAGTGTCATTCACCCAGTCGGTGGCATCTTGCCCTACCGTAACCATGGCTACATAATACACCAGGAACATAATAGCGGCGAAAATAGGCAGCGCCAGCCAGCGATTGGTAACGATTTTATCGATTTTATCGGACGTGGTCAGTTTGCCTCTGCTCTTTTTAATATTGCAGTCATCAATAATGGAACCAATGTATTTATAGCGCTCGTTGGTAATGATGGATTCGGCATCATCATCCATTTCTTTTTCCACGGATTCGATATCGGACTCGATATGATCCAGAATGCTTTGTGGTAAATTTAACGCTTTCCGGACTTTATCGTCCCGTTCGAACAACTTGACTACATACCAGCGTTCCTGGGCGGCTGGCAAGAGTCCTTGCGTGGCTTCTTCAATATGGGCCAGAGCATGTTCTACGGGCCCATCAAAGGAGTGCTGTGGCACCATGGCCTTTTTCTCAGCAGCTACTTTAGCAGCTAAGTCCGCGGCTTCTTTAATGCCTTCCCCGGTACGGGCGGAAATCTCAATAACTGGGCAGCCAACTTTTTTGCTGAGTACATCTGTTTTGATAACATCCCCGTTATTGCGAACCATGTCCATCATGTTGACGGCCATGACCATGGGAATACCCAGTTCCGTCAACTGGGTGGATAAATACAGGTTACGCTCTAAGTTGGTACCATCTACAATGTTTAAGATCGCATCCGGCCGTTCTGTTACCAGATAGGTACGGGAAACAACTTCTTCTAGCGTGTAGGGGGACAGGGAATAAATACCGGGCAAATCCTGAATAACCACATCTTTGTGGCCGATCAGTCTCCCTTCCTTTTTTTCTACAGTGACGCCGGGCCAGTTACCGACAAATTGGTTGGACCCTGTTAACGCATTGAACAGGGTGGTCTTACCGGTATTAGGGTTACCGGCAAGGGCAATTTTGTACTCCATTACAAATCCTTCCTTCCCGCAAGTTAGTGCTTTTTCTGTCAGCTTGTGCTGCCTATTGCAAAAGTGAATCAAACTTCTTTCACTTCCACCATAACAGCGTCCCCCTTACGCAGGGACAACTCATACCCGCGAACGGTTAGTTCTACCGGATCCCCAAAGGGTGCTACTTTGGTTACGTGCAGCTTGGTTCCCTTGGTGAGCCCCATATCCATCATACGGCGTTTGGTGGCGCCGGTTCCGGTCACTTTCACAACCTCGTAGTCTTTGCCCGTCACGGCCTCTTTTAATGTTGCCATTGGTGAATCCTCCTCATCACTTTTTATCCCTGTACCATAATTTTGGCGGCCATGGCATGGTTGATGGCCACCCGGGATTCCTTAATATTCAAAATCAGTCCACTGGGGGTATGTTGTACCACAGAGATCACCGATCCTTGGGTGATTCCCAGGTTTTCCAGATGGGAACGGACTTTGGCGTCTCCGCCCACCCGTAATACCGTCAGCGGAACACCAGCATCAGCAAAACTTAATGGCATGCTGTCTACCTCTTTTCCCTTACATTTTACGTGGCAAAAACCTCGTACAAATTATGTTAGCACAGGCTAACACCTGAGTCAATATAATTTGTGAGGTTTTTTGTACAAATTCCTCGACCTGGTCAACTCTTTGTGGTTTATTTCATAAAAAAGCGGGGGGATTTGTTCCCTCCGCAAGATGTCTATAGGATTACTGGTTTTCTTAGTGAAGTTCCTGACGAGCCCGCCGCACATCTTCCATGGCCATAGATTCTTCATCTAATTCTACAATGACAGGATGGAGTTTCCGTTCCGTAAGGGCTTTTAAGCCATTAAGGCCGGATAGGAAAACGCCGCCCATGCAGAACCATAGAATATGGAACGTTTTCCAGGTCATAGCAGGCTGCGGGACTTTCAAGGTGGTGGGACCTAATACGATGGCGTACAACGAAGCAATCATAAGGCCCAGAATAAAGTACACCATGGCAGAGCGGTGATTGTCCAGTGCATTTTTCACGATTTTTATAATTCCTACAATCCCAGTGATGACGCCTAAACCGAAAATGGCTAGCACAGGGAAATAGGAAAAATGCAGATGGGTAAATTCTTTGACAGCGCTGATGATGGGCATGTAAAGTCCGAAAATCAGGAGCATGGAGGATCCACTGATGCCCGGCAATACCATGGCGCAGATGGCAATCATGGCGCAGAGGAAGATGTAGAGTGCCAAAGTGGGCGACAATTGCGAGATTTCCATGTTGACGCCCTGACCGCCTGTGGGATTAAAATAGGTGACGACCATAACCACAATTAGACCTAGGATAAAAAAGGGAAGTCCATGGGCTTGTTTCAGGGACGCTTTTTCTTCTTTTATAATGACGGGCAACGAAAAGATAGAGAGCCCTATAAAAAGAGATCCCAGCTCATAAATGTGGGTAGTAAATAAACTGGCCAAGAGCTGAACGGAAGCACCCATACCGATGAACCAGCCAAGTCCTAATTTTACCAAAAAGCGTAGCCCATTTCTTTTTTGTTCCATGGTGCCGTGGGTAAGAAAATACAGGGATCCGATAAATTCATCGTAAAAGCCCAGTACAAACGCAATGGTCCCCCCGGATACGCCCGGCACACTGTCAGCCAGGGCCATACAAAAGCCGCGGAGCATATTTAAAAACAATCCCATATTGATAGCCTCCCTGCAAGTGGAATTTTGTTTTTTCTTCATTATAACAGTGGAATCTAAAGAAAAGATAAACAGCCTTGCAATTTTTTATGATTTAGGATATTAGCTGTCCGAACCAATGAAACGGAAAAGAAAGAAACTTCGCCTAATCTATGATATAATATAAAATCAGTGCAAGTAGTATGGGGGCATGGCTGTCCCACTGCTTCATAAAATCATATTATACATGGTCTTTGCCATAAAAGAAATAGAGGGGGCTGAGAAGTTGGATAGAAGCCAAATAAAAATGAAGTTAATGGAATATGCCGCCAAAGGGATGGAAGTCCCCCGGATGGATATGATTAAAACTCCGGAACAAATTGAAGGGATTCGGGAAGCCGGAAAAATCAATACCGGCGTATTAGATGCCGTGGAAAAACATATCAAGGTGGGGATGACCACGGATGATATTAATACCATTGTGTACGACTATACCATTGCCCATCATGGGATTCCGGCTTGTTTAAATTATGAGGGCTTTCCCAAAAGTGTATGTACCAGCGTCAACAATGTCATTTGTCATGGCATTCCTGATCCACATCAGGTGTTAAAAAGCGGAGATATTGTCAATGTAGATGCCACCACGATTTTTAACGGATATGTAGGGGATGCGTCCAGGATGTTTATGCTGGGCAAAGTGAATGCAGAACGTAAAAGCCTGGTGGGCATCACCAAAGAATGCCTGCATGTGGGCATGAAAAATGCGGTGGGTTGGAAAAATACACTGGGGGATATTGGCGCCGCTATTCAGGCCTTTGCCCATAAACATCACTGTTCCGTGGTTCGAGAATTTGGCGGCCATGGCGTAGGACTGGAAATGCACGAGGATCCTTTTGTTTCCCATGTGGGCAAACGAGGTACGGGCATGCTTTTGGTTCCGGGTATGGTGATTACCATTGAACCCATGATCAATGCCGGAACGCCAGAGCTTTATGTGGATGAAGCGGATGGCTGGACGGTATACACTGCGGATGGCAAGCCTTCTGCCCAGTGGGAGCATACATTACTCATTACGGAGGGCGAACCGGAAATTTTAAGCTGGTAATGGGGCGGAAGTCATTACGAGAATTTTAAAAATCTGCCAAAATAGATTATGCGATGCAGCACAGGGAAAACGTATGCAACCCCTGTGAAAGAAAGGATGAAAACCATGAATTTTTTAGAATTGGCTAAAGCAAGGTACTCTGTACGGAAATTCAGTGACAAACCCATTGAGCAGGAAAAGCTGGACAAAATTCTGGAAGCAGGGCGGGTAGCGCCTACGGCCCACAACTACCAAGCGTATCGGGTATATGTGCTAAAAAGCCCAGAAGCCTTGGAAAAAATCCGGGCACTGTCCCGCTGTGCCTTTAATGCGCCCGTGGTGCTGATGGTGACGTACCGCAAGGACGAAGAATGGGTCAATCCGTTTGAGCATAGCATTCGCTCCGGTGAGCAGGATGCCAGCATTGTGGGTACCCATATGATGCTGGAAGCCTGGGAACTGGGCATTGGTTCTTGCTGGGTGAATTTCCTGCCGGTATCTAAAACCGCAGATACGTTTGAACTAAAAGACAACGAAGTACCCATCTTTTTAATGCCCCTGGGCTATCCTGCGGAAGGAGCACATCCGGCCCATCTGCATAATGAACGTAGGAGCAACGAGGAGCTTGTAAAAGTATTATAAAAATTTGCTGTCGGGAATTTTCCGGCAGCTTCTTTTTATCAGGAAAAACCGATGTAATGTAAGAAATGGATACAAGCGTATGGCGGGCAGAAACAAACCCTCTGCCCCAGCAGTAAAAAAGGAGAATACGATGCCCTGTACAACGTTATTGGTTGGGAAAAAAGCAAGTTATGATGGTTCTACACTGATGGCCCGAAACGAGGATGCTCCCTCAGGAAAATTCACCCCAAAAAAATTTATTGTAGTTAAACCGGAAGAGCAGCCGCGGCATTACCAGAGTGTAATTTCCAAGGTACAAATTGACCTGCCGGAGCATCCGTTGCGCTATACGGCGATGCCTAATGCCTTGCCAGACGAGGGGATCTGGGGAGAAGCAGGCATTAATAGTGAAAATGTTGCCATGAGCGAAACGGAAACCATTACCAGTAATTACCGGGTATTGGGAGCAGATCCATTGGTACCTGAAGGAATTGGGGAAGAAGATTTTCTCACGATTGTATTGCCTTATATTCGTTCGGCGCGGGAAGGGGTAGTGCGGCTGGGAAAGCTACTGGAACACTATGGCACTTACGAGATGAATGGCATCGGGTTCCAGGACGTACACGAAATCTGGTGGATGGAAACCATCGGCGGGCACCATTGGATTGCCAAACGGGTGCCGGATGAGGACGTTGTTGTAATGCCTAACCAGCAGGGCATTGATTATTTTGATATGGTTGATGCTTTTGGAGCGCAAAAAGAGCATCTGTGTTCTGCAGATCTGCTGGAATTTATCCGGTCCTATCATTTGGATCTGACTATGGATGATGACCGGATAGAACCCTTAGCCAACGATAAGGCCTTTGACTGCCGGTCTGCGTTTGGCAGTCATGATGACGCCGATCATACGTATAACACGCCCCGTGCCTGGTATATGTTAAAACACCTGATTCCTTTCAGCGTTAACTGGGAGGGGGAAACGCCCACCTTCCGTCCAGAAGATGATGATCTGCCTTGGTCCGTGGAACCGGATCGGAAAGTTACCATAGAAGATGTGAAATACCTTCTCAGTAGCCATTACCAAGGAACGCCTTTTGATCCTTATGGGCATAAAGGGGAAGCTTCCGAACGGGGGAAATACCGTCCCATCGGAATCAACCGGAATAATTTCCTGGCCTGCACCCAGCTACGGCCTTACCTGCCAAAAGGAAAGATGGCCATAGAATGGATTGCCATGAGCTGCAATGTGTACAACGCTTTCGTACCGTTCTATACCAATGTAGAGTGCACACCGGAATATTTTTCTACAACCGGAAGTCTGCCGGACACTCACCAGTTTTACTGGGCAAATCGGCTGATGGCTGCTCTGGCGGATCCACATTTTGCCCAGTGTGCCAATATTATTGAACGGTACCAAAATGCAGTGGGCAGTAAAGCCTATGCACTGCTACATGCTTCTGACCGCGGGAAAGTAGGCAAAGCCGTTTCTCGGAAATTAGAAACAGCCAATGAAGCTATGACCGCTATGGTTAAGGAAGAAACCACAAAGGCACTGGGGGACGTGCTATATGTCGCCAGCTGTGCTATGAAAAACGGCTTTGCCCGTTCCGATGCCTAAGCCATGAAAGGAAATTGGCTTATTTTGTGCGGACTCCTGCTTTCGCTTACCGGGTGTGCTTTAGGGGCTTCGCCTAGTACTAAAGGAACGGAGATTACTACCAATAAAACGGTAAAAGAAACCAGCTATACTCCCCGCAAAGTGGCTAGACCAGTGCATTTGGTGTGGGATTGGAAACCGGAAAATGGCAATAAATCCCAGATTATAGAACAGGACAAATTGCCGGGGATTACGGTGGTTTCGCCCAAATGGTTTGAAATAGCGGATGAACAAGGCACTATCACCAATAAAAATAGCGATACCACCTATGTGGAAAAAGCCCATGCCAAAGGGTATAGTGTATGGCCTTTGATCACTAACGGATTTAATCCGGATCGGACGCGCAAACTCTTGCGTAATCCGTCAGCACGACAACAGGTGGTGGAGCAAATCCTGGCACTTTGTAAGCAAGCGCAGCTGGATGGCATCAATCTGGATTTTGAGAATATTCATCCGGAGGATCGAGATCGTTTAACCGATTTTGTGGGCGAAATCTCTCAGGCGCTGCACGCTAAAAATCTCACCGTCAGCATTGATGTCACCATTCCGTCTTCCAATGGCAACTGGTCCCGCTGCTATGACCGAGGTGCACTTGCGGAAAAAACGGATTATGTGATGCTTATGGCGTACGATGAGCATTATCGGAAATCTAAAATTGCTGGTTCCGTAGCCAGTCTGCCCTGGGTGGAAGCAGGAATTGAGGCAACACTGGCAGAAAAAGTCCCCAAAGAAAAGCTGGTGCTGGGGATGCCGCTATACATGCGGGATTGGACGATTGACAAAAATGGACAAGTTTCTGCAAAAACTCTTTCCATGGACGGGGCGACGCAATTGATCGAAGAGAAAAATATCGTTCCCCAATGGCTTTCGGACAAAGGACAGTATTATTTTACCTATAGAGATGGCCAAAAATTGGAGCACCGTGTGTGGCAGGAAGAAATCCGGTCGTTGTTGTTAAAAGCAGCACTTGTCAGCCGATATGATTTGGCAGGCAGCTGTTATTGGCGCAAAGGATTGGAGACACAAGATATTTGGCCAAAGCTGGCAGCTGTCATGCCATAAAAAATCAGCCGTTCTCTTTTGAGAGAATGGCTGATTGACTTCAGTGTACTGTAGTTTATTTGGCAGGTACAGGTTTTGTACTGCTGCTAAAAAGCTCTTTAGTGCAGTTTTTTACCACCATAATGGCAAGGAACATCAGGCAAAGGGCTACTACCAGTTGCAGCCCATCCACCATGACAACAAAGCTGCCAGCGCTCAGCTTTACAAAGATATTGTAAATGGTCAGGCATAGTGCACTCATGGTTACGATGAACATGAAAGTCATAGGGATATAGAGCATAAAGCTCTTGCGTCCCGTAGCTTTCAGGAATACAGCTAGAGCGATCAGCACCAGGGAACTGATCAGCTGGTTGGCAGAACCAAACAGTGGCCAGATATTCATGTAGCCGCCCAGGCAGAGCAGATAGCTGGGAACCAAGGTAGCAATGGTAGCTACGTAGGTATTGCTGAAAAATTTAGCTACGGCACCTTGTTCATGGCCTTGTTTAGGAGCCAGCAGTTCTTGCAGCACCATGCGCCCGATGCGGGTAACCGCATCAATGGTGGTCATAGCCAGTGCGGATACGCACATGGTTACGATACAGGTGGAAACATATTGGGGAATACCGAACATGGTGAAATATCCGCCAATGGCATTCCCAAAAATGGCAAAGGGTGTCGCCTTAGGCAGCTGCCCGTTGACCGCAACAGAACCAGCAATAACTAGAGAAACTACGCCAAGCGTGGATTCTACCAGCATGGCGCCATAACCAACCGGCAGCATGTCTTTTTCATTAGAGATTGTCTTGGAAGACGTACCGGAAGAAACCAAACTATGGAAGCCAGAAACAGCACCGCAGGCAATCGTGATAAAAAGAATCGGAAATAAAGGTTGTTTGCCTACCGTAAAAGACGTGAAGGCCGGCATGGTGATGGTGGGGTTTGCCACAATAATACCCACTACACCTGCTAAAATCATGCCTAGGAGCAGGAAAACGCTCAGATAATCACGGGGTTCAATGAGAAGCCACATGGGCAGGATGGAGGCAATGAAGCAATAGGCATAGGTCACATACAGCCAAGTGGACCGGCTGGCAAACATAGGATATTGGATGCCCAGCCCAATCATTACCACCATGGCCACAATGCCGAGGATTACTTCAGCAGTGCCATGAATATGCAGGTGACGGGTCACTACGCCGAAAATCATGGCAACAAAAATATAAATCATGGAGATAGATGCGGCAGAAGCATTAGGGCCTAATGTGGCACCCGTCTTGGAAAACCCATTAAAAGTGCTGGCCATTATATCAGAGAAGGCAGCGATAACGATTAGACAGAACAGCCAGGCAAACATCAGGAAAAATTGGGCACCTGTTTTTCCCACATACTGCTCAATCAGTTTCCCCATGGATTTCCCATCGTTTTTCACAGAGGCATATAGTGCCGTAAAATCTTGTACAGCTCCGAAGAATACGCCGCCGACCAAAATCCATAAGAATGCAGGAACCCAACCAAACATGGCAGCAATAATCGGGCCGGTTACAGGGCCGGCACCTGTAATGGAAGAAAACTGATGGGCAAAAACCGTAAAACGGGAAGAGGGCACAAAATCCTTATCATCCTTGAAACGGAAGGCAGGTGTTTTGGCATCGGGTTCAATCCCCCAGGTCTTTACCAGCCAGCGGCCATAAAATAAATAGGCGCAAACAAAAATAACGATTGAAAAACAGACAAGTGTTAATCCATTCATCATCAACCACTCCCTCGAAAAAAAATTGGCGCTTGCACCAAGCGCCGTCATGATCGGATCCCTTGTTATGGTTATATAATCTACCACGAATCAAAAAACGTGTCAACAGTTTTTAGCAAAATCATATAGAAGTTATATAAAAATGTTTAAAAAGCGATATGTTTTAGCATAATAAAAGAGAAAAGTCTATGTAAAAAGGACCTTTCTCTGAAATACTCAATTTGTTGTGTTTCGACAGTGAACAAAGATCTTTTATATAGAGACTTACGATCCTCTTATTCATAATGATTCAGAATGTTTCTGACCCGTTCTTTCCTTGTCTTAGGGATCTTCCATTCAAAGTTGCGGAAATTGTTTTCTTTATGGTCTGTGGAATAATCCGCATAATCAAAATCGTAATCTCGCTCATAGCTGCGATTATAGTCTCCATGTCCGTCATCGGCGTACCAGATTCCCAGCATATTTATTCCCTCTTTCTTTCCTTACTACTAGCAATTTTACCATGGACAGGGTAAAATACAAGAAGAGAATTCTTTTGAAAAATTGCGACAGCTTGTGGAAAGGAAGTGGAATCCCTTGAGACTCGTCACATTTGCCTATGATAACGATATACAAGTAGGTGTTATCTCAGAGGATGGTACAAAAGTTATACCTGCCAATAAATATACGGATATGTTTGATCTGATTCAGCGCAGCAGCTTAGACGAATTGATGCAGATTGAAGGTATGTCCATGGGGGCTATTCCCTTTTCCCACGTGAAGCTTTTGGCGCCTATTCCCTGCCCTTTGAATGATATTATCTGTCTAGGAATTAACTATAAGGCCCACGATGAGGAATTGCCGGACGCCTATCTTCCGGAAAAAGTGGTACAGCGGAATGTGCCGGTGTATTTTTCCAAGCGAGTGGATCGTTGTACCGATCCCGGGGGCTTAATTGATGGACATTTTGATTTGGTGCACCAGCTGGACTATGAATGCGAACTAGCGGTTATCATTGGAAAAGAAGCAAAAAATGTCCCAGAAGAGGAGGTCTTTGACTATATTTATGGATATACCATTATTAATGATGTAACCGCACGGGATGTGCAGGTAGCACATAAGCAATGGTATTTTGGAAAAAGCCTAGATACCTTTGCTCCTATGGGACCTTGTATTGTGACGGCTGATGAATTTCCTGACCAGCCGGCGCTGCATCTTACCACAACCGTAAATGGAGAATTGCGGCAGAATAGCAATACCGGCCTATTGGTGCATAGTATTCCTTATATTGTCAGTGAATTGACACAGGGCATGACCTTGCGCCCGGGAACCATTATAGCGACTGGTACACCGGACGGCACCGGTATAGGGTTTAACCCGCCTAAATTTTTACAGCCTGGGGATGTGGTAGAGTGCAGCATTGAAGGAATTGGGACACTGCGCAACACAGTAAAATAAGAAACAAAAAAACCGCTGTGTTGCAGCAGCGGTACAGTTTATGTGGTGGAACTAACTGGACTCGAACCAGTGACCCCCACGATGTCAACGTGGTACTCTAACCATCTGAGCTATAGTTCCAAATATAACAAATTTATTTTAGCCTCTATGACAGAGCTTTGTCAAGGGGCTTTTGTTTCTTTTTTGCGTAGGAAACGATATAATACAAAGTATAAACGAGTTGGCGCGTTGTACAAAATGGTAAGGAGGAGGAAAAAGTTTGCCTGAAAACACGGAAAAAAGGCTTGTTTTCCGGGACCCACGTGAGATGGTGGCTGTTCTGGGGAAAAATGATGAATACCTCCATGGTATGCAAAAAGTCCTGGCTTGTCAGCTGATCCCCCGGGGCAACGAAATTATTGCCCAAGGAGATGCCAAAAGTGTAGCGGACGCAGAGAGCTTGTTGGGAGAATTATTGTATCTCTATCGTCAGGGGCTTCCTGTCACGGAACACGACGTGAAATATAGCTTGAAACTGGTGCTAGAAGGGCAGCAAGAACAGCTGCACCACATGTTTACAGATACCGTGCTGACCACGGCACAAGGAAAGCAGGTAAAGGCCAAAACCTTGGGGCAAATGCAATATTTGTATACTATTACCCAAAATGCAATTACTATTGCCATCGGACCTGCCGGAACAGGCAAAACGTATTTAGCCGTAGCGATGGCGGTGAAAGCACTGAAAAATAAAGAGGTGGAACGGATTATTCTCACACGGCCTGCAGTGGAAGCGGGAGAAAAACTCGGCTTTTTACCAGGAGATTTGCAGGAAAAGGTGGATCCGTATCTCAGACCTTTGTATGATGCCCTGTATGAAATGCTGGGGATGGATAGCTTCCAAAAAAATCTTCAACGTGGAATTATTGAAGTGGCACCACTAGCATATATGCGGGGTCGCACGTTAAATGACGCCTTTATCATCCTGGATGAAGCGCAAAATACTACGCCGGAACAAATGCAGATGGCACTGACACGGTTTGGGTTTGGCTCAAAACTGGTAGTGACCGGTGATGCGACCCAGGTAGACCTGCCGGGGGGGCGGCAATCCGGTTTAACCAATGCAGCGCAAGTGCTGCGGAATATTCCGGGTATCGGCATCATTTATTTTACGGAAAAAGATGTGGTGCGCCACGAAATTGTAGGGGCCATTATTAAAGCCTATGCTGCGTACGAAGCGAAAAAGAAAGAGCAGCAGGAAAGCAAGGCACGCAGAGAAAGGAAAAAAGGAGCAAAGCATGATCGTTACCTTGGAAAATGATCAGGAGGAAATTCGGATCCCGGAAGAGTTGGAATCCATCATAAAAAAAGCGATGGACGCTGCGGCTAAACTGGAAGGGGTGACACCCCATACGGAAGTTGATATTACTATTGTGGATAATGAAGCAATCCATAGGCTGAACCGGGAGTATCGGGGCGTTGACCGGCCAACGGATGTCCTTTCCTTTGCCCTGGATGAAGGAGAGGAAGAACCAGAAGTCATTGGTGAAGAAGCGGAACATTTGTTGGGGGATATTATTATATCTGCTCCGAAAGCGGTGGAGCAAGGAGAAGAATTCGGGCACGGGCTGACACGGGAGATGACCTATCTCGCGGTGCATGGCCTCTTACATCTTTTGGGTTATGACCACATGGAAGACGCGGACAAGAAAGTTATGCGCGCGCACGAAGAGGCCATTTTAAAACAAATGGACCTGGACGAGAGCCACTTCGGAGGCTGAGTATGGACCAGGAACTCTATGAGGCAGCTGTCAAAGCCAGGGAAAATGCCTACTGTCCCTATTCCCATTTTGCCGTAGGAGCGGCGGTACGTACTAAGGACGGTCATATTTTTACAGGCTGCAATATTGAGAATGCTTCCTATGGGCTTACGGTATGCGCAGAACGCAATGCTATTTTTTCAGCAGTACAGGCAGGGTATAGAGAATTTTTGGCATTGCTTGTCACGGCGAATACGCCGGATCCGGTATCTCCTTGTGGGGCTTGCCGCCAGGTCATGGCAGAATTTAAAATTTCTAAGATCGTAGTAACGAATCTACACGGTGTTTGCAGGGAAACGACCATAGAAGCGCTGTTACCGGATGGATTTACTTTGTAAAAGAAAGGATACCAAATGGACCAAGCACAAAAAAAACTGCATCATTCAGGATTTGTAGCTGTGGTAGGCCGCCCCAATGCGGGAAAATCCACTCTCGTGAACCAACTGGTGGGAGAGAAAGTAGCCATTATTTCTGATCGTCCCCAGACGACCCGCAACAGGATTCTTAGTATTTTAAGCTTGCCAGAAGCACAAATTATTTTTCTTGATACGCCGGGGCTGCACAAGCCACAGGACAGGCTGGGAGAACATATGGTGCAGGCCGCTCTCAATGCCATCAAGGAAGTGAATGCCATCTTGTTTGTGGTGGATGCTTCCGAAAAGAAAAATAAAAGTGAAACCCTGATCATGGAACGCCTGCGGGAAGTCAAAGCCCCAGTGATCCTGGTGTTAAATAAAATAGACCAGATCCAGGAAAAGGAGCGGCTGCTTCCTATTATCGGCTATTACCAGAGTCGCTTCTCCTTCCGCAGTATTTTCACTATTTCTGCTTTAAAAGATGAGGACTTCACGCCGCTTTTACAAGACATTACCGACTGCCTGCCAGAAGGGCCGGACTTTTATCCAGAAGACATGTATACGGATCAGCCGGAACGCGTGATGGCAGCAGAAATTATTAGAGAAAAAATTCTGCAGCTTACCCGTGATGAAGTTCCCCATGCGGTGGCTGTGGAAACTCAGGAAATGAAGACCCGGATCAACGGGACAGTGTATGTTCGCGCCGATATTTATGTGGAACGGGACTCACAGAAAAAAATTATTATCGGTCGGGGCGGTAAAGTACTAAAAGAAATCAGCACTCGGAGCCGAAAAGATATTGAAGCCCTTTTGGGAAATCATGTGTACCTGGAATTATGGATTAAAGTTCGTCCCAAATGGCGAGAAAAAGAAGGCGAGCTGAAACGACTGGGACTTGCCAACGACCGTGTCAAATATTGACCCGGTCGTTGGGCACGGTGTATAATGAAAGAATATAACGGTCATGTATTTGTGACCATGTAGATAAGGGGAGATGTCCTATAGACGCGGGCGCGCTTGGACGCAACTTAAAACTGATTGTATATCCCGTTGCCTATGTTTTTTTTCATATTGGACGGGCCTTATACAAATTTATGGAAATAGATCCTGATCATGTAGCCGGCAGCCATTCGGAAGATGATATCCGCAAAATGGTCAGTGCCAGTGAAAAAGGTGGCAGCATAGATACGGTGGAGAGCAAACTCATTGACAATGTTTTTGATTTTGCCGATCGTGTGGCCCGGGAAGTCATGGTACCCCGGCAAGATATGGTGTGCTTGTTTGAGGATGATCCGCTGGAAGAAAATTTAAAAGTGCTGCGGGAGTCGGGGCATACCCGGTATCCGTTATGCCAGGAAGATCGGGATCATATCCTGGGGATGATCCATATTCGAGAACTGATGAATGCGGAGTATAAAAAGCCCGGATTTGATTTGAAAAGCATTATGCGAGAAATTGACGTAGTGCCAGAAAGTATGCCGATCTCCAAAATCCTTCAGCTCATGCAGTACAAACATGTGCAGATGGTGGCAGTGGCTGATGAGTATGGTGGGACCGCCGGTCTTGTAACCATGGAAGACCTGGTAGAAGAAATTGTGGGCGATATTCAGGACGAACACGACACCGATATGCCGGAAATCAATAAGATGCCGGATGGTTCTTACGTATTTGATGGACTGGTGCTCCTAGATGAAGTCAGCGAAGTGATGGGCATTCAGTTTGATGAGCCGGAAGAAGACACCATTGGCGGGTATGTCTTTGGACTCATTGGACGGCAACCCGTGGTGGGGGACAGTGTGGAAGCCAACGGTTACAAATTTGAAGTGTTGGATTCCACAGGATTTCGCGTTCTCCGGGTGCGGGTAATCCGGTTAAAAAAAGAGGGGAAGGATGTGGCCCAATATGAGCAGTGACCTGTTCCAAGATGAGGCCATCATTCTCCGGGTAAAAAATTGGCAGACTGCGGACAAATACGCAGTCTGCTTTTGTCGTGAACACGGGAAAATTCCTTTTATTGCCTATGGCGCTGCGTACCCCAGGAGTCAAAGCGGGCGCCTGGTGCAGCCTTTTGCCCATTTGCAGGTATCTTTGGCTCCGGGACGCAAAGTAGCTACGCTACGCTCCTGTGAAAGCCTGGATATGCCGCGGGATATTAATTGGGAACATTTGGCCTATGGCGCCATTATTGGGGAAACGGTAGCAAATCTGTTGGGAGACGAAGAACCGCAGGAACGTGTATTTGCCCTGCTGCTAGAAGCTTATGCACTTTTAGAAAAACGGAATAAACGCCTGGTGACAGACAGTACCCTTTTGAAATTATTATCTTTGTGCGGGCTGCGTCCCATCCTGGATGTTTGTACCAGCTGCGGGAAACCAGCACAGGCGGATGGATATTTCAGCCTGGCCCAGGGCGGTTTTTTGTGTAGGGATTGTGCTATAGGGGACGAACTCACGATGACGGTAGAAACAAAAAATCTTATGGAACAGATGCTGCAGTTAGATTTTTCTGCCCCGCCTGATTTTACCGTACGTGGAAAAGAACTTATGGAAATGGAAAAAATACTCCATCAATTTATTGTCTACCAAACAGATCGGCCTTTGCGCAGTCTGGATTTTTTAACGCAAATGGAGCAAAGTACCCATGGTTGAAACGATGGTTCGCGTTCTGTCTTTACCTTTGTTGTTTCCGGAAATATGGCCTCTGCGAACTGGCGATGGATTGTTTACGGGATTTTTGTTTATGACGTTGCCCCGGATGCTTTTTTCACTCCACCGCATTTGGCAGCAGAAAGAAGCTTGGAATCTTTACCGCTTTTTGCACGCAGTCTGGATTTTCGGAACACTTTGCGGATTGGGACTAGCCTTAACAAATCCAGATCAAGGGGCTTTTTGGGGAGCCTTTTTACAGCAGCTACACATGGGAGTAACAGGGGCATTATTTTTAAAACAAGGTGCAAAAGAAAAACAGCACTATTTGTGGAGAAAAGGATTGCTGCTGCTCACAGGCGCTGCGTGGACTTTTTGTATTAGTTTTTTTATGATTTTGCCAGAACCGATTTACTGGATGTTGTGGCTTGTAGCCTTGGGCGTTTTGGATGCAATCTATCCCCAAGTCAGCCGCTAGCCTATTTTTATTAAGAAAGGAAACCCAATGAAACTTATCACGTGGAATGTGAATGGACTGCGGGCCTGTATGAATAAGGGCTTTGCAGATGTTATGAAACAATTGGATGCGGATATTTTTTGTGTACAAGAAACGAAGATGCAGCGGGAACAAGCAGATTTTCAGTTCCCGGGATACTATGAGTACTGGAATAGCGCCGTAAAAAAAGGGTACTCTGGCACGGCGGTTTTTTCCAAAATGGAACCTATTAACGTAACAAAGGGAATGGGCCTTTTGGAACATGACCAGGAGGGACGGGTTATTACAGTAGAATATCCTTCGTTTATCCTAGTGGATGTCTATACCCCGAATTCTCAGCGAGGCTTGGTACGGCTAGACTATCGGTTGAATTGGGAAGATGCCTTTCAGGAGTATGTGGCAAAACTTGCCCAAAAGAAAACGGTCATCGTATGCGGGGACTTGAACGTGGCGGCGCAGTCCATTGACCTGAAAAACCCGGATAGTAACCATAAAAATGCAGGATTTAGTGATGAGGAGCGCGCGAAATTCCAGGAGTTTTTAAAAAAAGGATTTGTAGATTCTTTCCGCATGCTGTATCCGGATAAAGAGGGAGCCTATACCTGGTGGTCTTATATGTTTAAAGCCAGGGAACGAAATGCAGGGTGGAGAATCGACTATTTTTTGGTGTCCCAGGACGGCAAAGAGCGGATTGAAGATGTGATTATTCACGACACGGTACTGGGCAGTGACCATTGCCCGGTAGAACTGGACTTTAAGGAGTAAGGTATGGAAGGGGCATTTGTTGGGGATATTATAGGTTCAGTTTACGAATGGCGGAATCATAAAAGCAAAGAATTTCCTTTGTTTTCAAAAGGATGCAGGGCTACGGATGATTCTGTAATGACTTGTGCAGTGGCAGAAGCGTTTCGGAAGGCACAGCAGCAAAATAACCTATCGAAAAAAGAAGTGGTCGTGGAACTGTTGCACCAGCAGATGCGAACATTGGGACAAAAATACCCCAACGTGGGGTATGGTGGTAAGTTCCTGCATTGGCTCTTTCATCCGGAAATGGGCGCATACGACAGCTTTGGCAATGGGGCAGCGATGCGGGTGAGCCCGGCTGGATGGTTTGGGAGGACGCTACAAGAAGTGCGGACACTGGCACTGTGGAGCTGCGAGGTGACCCATAATCATCCGGATTCTTACCGGGCAGCGCAGGCCGTAGCAGGAGCTATATTTTTGGCACGGCAGCATAAGACAAAAAAAGAGCTGCGAAACTACATGGAACAGTTTTACTGTTTGGCTTTTACGGTAGAAAGCATTCGGGATACGTATGCAGGAGATGCAACGTGCAACGGGTCTGTACCCCAGGCGTTGGTTTGCTTCCTGGATGCAGATAGTTTTGAAGACGCAATTCGCAATGCCATCAGTCTTGGCGGGGATAGTGATACTCTGGGGGCGATTGCAGGCAGTATTGCAGAGCCTTTTTTTGGGATTCCCCAGAATATTATAGAAGAAGCCAGAAAATTGTATCTGCCGGAAATGGAGCAATGGGCGGAGTAAAAGGCACCAATCTTTTACTTTTTTCCAGCGGCATGCTTTTTACCGTAAATTCCTGCACTGATAAATAGTACCAGGGCCACAATAAAAAAGATCATACTGGTGGCTTGTGCTGATTTTAAACCCCAAAATAAGGGTTGCGTGTAATCTCCCCGCAAAAACTCCAGGAAGAATCGGGTCAAAGAGTAAAGCATGACATAAAGGCAACACGTCTGCCCTTTATAAGGCTTTGTGGTTTGAAATAATAACAGTAGGGCAAATAAGATCACATCAATCTGTCCCTCCCACACCTCTGCCGGCCACAAAAACGCATCGCCATAGGTACTGCGTGCTAATGTCCCTAAAGGATAGCGAATACCGAAATCTCCTCCTGTGGGGGCACCAAAGGCATCCCCGTTTAACAAATTGGCCATGCGTCCGATGGACTGACCGATGAAAAGCGCTGGGGCGATAACATCCAGCATTTCTATCCAATTGATATGATGGCGATGGCAGTATATCGCACCGGCTAAAACCCCGCCGATAATGCCACCTTGAATAGCCATTCCCCCTTGCCATACAAAAGGAATCTCCAGCAGATGCTTGCTGTAATACTGCCAATCGAAAAAGAACACGTCCCAGAGCCGGGCCCCAATTAATCCGGAAAATCCTCCGTAGATACCGATATCGGGCAAATATTTTTCCCAGCCCCGGCCGTCCCGCCAGGCAAGAAAATAAGCGACAGCCGTAGCCATAAAAATGGCAGTACATAATAATAGTCCATACATCCGGATAGGAAATCCATTGATAATAAATAAGTATTGGTGCATAAGTGATCCGTCCTTTGCTTAGTCTGTAATTTTCACCAATTGAAACTTTACATAATCCGCTGCTACCAGGGTGTATTGGGTGCCATCACGCATGCCTTGGAAGAGTTGAAGAAAATGTGCTGCCTCCCCATGGACGTGGCCATAAATACATTGCTCTACACCGTAGGCTTTGCATAATTCTGTAAATCCAGAAATTTCGTCGTTTTTGTAGAGCGGGGGATAATGAAGGGCTGCGATGAGGTGCTTTATTCCTGCTGCTTTGGCTGCTGCTAAGCTGCGCTCCAACCGTCCTACCTCCCTGTCATAGACGAGTTGGTCATGGGGTGAAAAATCGGGCATACTGGGCAAATTCCAGCCCCTAGTGCCACAAATTGCGGTATCTCCAGTACGATAAAAGGTATTGTGGAGAAAGGTGATCGTAGGCAGGGCTTCCTGCATTTTTTTCAAACTGGTCCACCAATAGTCATGATTGCCTTTTAAGAGGACAATATGTCCCGGCATCTGGGTAAGTACGCCCAAATCTTTTTCTACAGCATCAGATAACTCCATGGACCAGGAGGTGTCTCCCACCAAAAGTACTGTGTCCTCGTTTTTTACGGTCTCTTTCCAATTGGTCAAGATTTTTTTTCGATGATTTTTCCACTGGATACCGAATACGTCCATGGGTTTTTGCGGCGGATTACCAGAAAAATGCAGGTCTCCCATTGCGTAAATTGCCATAGTCTATTTGCCTCCTGCGTTGACTTTATGCGTTGTGAAATATATAATGAACCTATTCTACAGCTGGTGAAATCCTATAATACCCATATGTTACTGAATTCCGGAAACTTATGCAAGGTGTTTCAGGTGATTTTTCACCTTAGGAGGTATGTCCATGTTCACGGAAAAGTACGAACCCCATGAGATTGAAGCCAAATGGCAACAATATTGGGAAAATCATAAGACTTACAAGGTCAATAATGATTCAGTTAAGCCTAAATCCTATGTGTTGGAAATGTTCCCGTACCCATCGGGAAATCTGCACATGGGACATGTTCGGAATTATTCTATCGGTGATGTGGTTGCCCGTTTCCGTACGATGCGGGGATTTAACGTACTGCATCCTATGGGGTGGGATTCTTTTGGCATGCCCGCAGAAAATGCTGCTATTAAGCACCATATTCCCCCTGCGAAATGGACCTTGGAAAATATTGCGAATATGACTCGACAACAGAAAGAACTGGGCCTTTCGTATGACTGGGATAGAGAGGTAACAACCTGCAAACCGGATTACTATAAATGGACCCAGTGGTTTTTTGAACTTATGTACAAACAGGGCCTTGCCGTAAAAAAGAAGGCCTCTGTTAACTGGTGCGATACCTGCGGGACTGTGCTGGCCAACGAACAAGTAGAAGATGGCAAATGCTGGCGTTGCCATCAGCCCGTAGTAAAAAAAGAACTATCCCAATGGTTCTTTAAAATTACGGATTATGCACAGCGCTTATTGGATGATCTTTCGAAATTAAAAGGCTGGCCGGAACCGGTCAAAATCATGCAGAAAAACTGGATCGGCCGCAGTGAGGGACTGGAATTTAGTTTTGCGATTCCCAGCCTCCAAAAAGAGCTGCCAGTGTACACGACACGTCCGGACACCATTTATGGTGTGACCTTTGTGGTTGTTCCTCCCGAACATCCATTGGTAGAAGAACTGCTTAAAAACAATCCAAAAAGGGCAGAACTGGAGGCGTTCTGTGAAAAAGTACGCAATACCTCCGATATTGAACGAACAAGCAGCGAATCAGAAAAGCTGGGTATGTACACAGGCGTGGACTGCATCCATCCACTAACCGGAGAAAAAGTTCAGATCTGGATTACTAACTATGTGCTGGTGGATTATGGTACGGGGGCTGTTATGGGGGTTCCTACCGGGGATCACCGTGACTGGCTTTTTGCGACAAAATATGGTATTAAAAAGATTCTGACACTCCAGCCCAAAAATAAAGAATTAAAACTGGAAGAAATGACCGATGCCTATGAAGAAAAAGACGGCGTTCTAGTAAACGCAGGACCTTTTACTGGCATGGAAATGCACAAGGCTATGAAAGCCATTATTGATTACATGGAAGAAAAAGGCCTTGGTAAAAGACGTGTCAACTTCCGTTTGCGGGATTGGCTGATCAGTCGACAGCGCTATTGGGGCTGCCCGATTCCTGTGATTTACTGCCCGCATTGCGGCGAAGTGCTGGTACCGGAAAAAGATTTGCCGGTGCTTTTACCCACGGATGTAAAATTTGATGCCGGGGCTAAAAGTCCGCTGGCTACCAGTGAGAGCTTTACCCACTGCACTTGTCCAAAGTGTGGAGGCCCTGCAACACGGGAACTGGACACCATGGATACGTTCCTGTGTTCTTCTTGGTACTATCTGCGCTACACCGACTCCCACAATGATACAGCGCCTTTTAGTAAGGAAGCCGTGAACCACTGGATGCCAGTGGATCAGTACATTGGCGGGATTGAACATGCCATTTTGCATCTGCTATATTCCCGCTTCTTTATGAAAGTGCTACATGATGCAGGCTTAGTAGAGGCGGATGAGCCATTTACCAACCTTTTGACACAGGGTATGGTGATTAAAGATGGCGCTAAGATGAGTAAATCCTTGGGGAATGTGGTGTCTCCGGAAGAAATCGTAGGGAAATATGGGGCCGATACGGCACGGCTGTTTATCATGTTTGCTGCACCGGTGGAACGGGAACTGGAATGGAGCGATCAGGGCGTAGAAGGATCTTTCCGCTTCCTGAATCGGGTGTGGAGAATCGTCTATTATTTCAAAGACGTGCTGGCACAGCAAGTCACGGACTATGATACGACAACCCTGAATGAGGAAGATAAAGCCTTGCGGCATATTCTTCATGCCAGCGTGAAAAAAATCACCGAGGACATTGACCATCGCTTTAACTTCAACACAGCCATTTCCACGATGATGGAGCTGGTAAATGCCCTGTATGCCTATAAGGATAAAGCCGCAACTATTAATCCAGGTCTTGTCTACGAGACCGTCTCTAAATTGTTGCTAGTGATGGCCCCATTTGTACCGCATATCACAGATGAGCTGTGGCATGCTGCCATGGGAAAAACAGAAAGCATTCATAAGGAATCCTGGCCTACCTATGACCCGGAAGCCGTCAAAGTGGATGAAGTGGAAGTGTTGATTCAAATCAATGGCAAGCCTAAAGTACGTCTTGTGACCTCACCGGACCTTGCTAAAGAAGCGCTAGAAAAATTGGCGCTGGAAAACCAAGAAGTACAGCACGCCATTGCCGGAAAAGAAGTAAAGAAAGTTATTGCTGTACCAGGTCGTCTCGTGAATATCGTGGCGAAATAATTAGTTCGCCTTAGGTCATAACGGTATACCAAGACTTTACCCCATACTCTGTATTCGATGAAACTAAAGCGGGCTTTTTCCTTCGAAGGAGAGGAAAAAGCCCGCTTATTCTGTCCAAAGGAAGGAACAAAGAATGAATCCCTGGGAGAAGAAAAAATGGGCCGTGGTCATCGGCATTGTGTTGTTATGCGTGGGAGGTAGCTTGTATCTGAACACGCCACAAAAATTGGAAGAACAGGTGCCAACGGAAGTGGTACACCAGTTACAAGAAAAAAAGTCGCAATCTAAAGCCATCGTGTATATTAGCGGGGCGGTAAACGCACCAGGGCTTTACCCGATAGCACCGGGGACCCGGGTTCAAGAGGCCCTGAAAAACGCGGGAGGACCGACGGATGAAGCGGATCTTAGCAAGGTAAATTTGGCGAAAAAATGCAAAGATGGGATGCAAATCAACGTGCCATATAAAAAAGAGAAAAAGAGTAGGCGTCAGGTGGCAGTAAAGGACAATACGCTGCAACAAGAGCCCTCGGAGAAGCGTATGGAAAATGGGGCAGGCAATACAGTAACTCAGAGTGGAAAAGTCAACCTAAACGTTGCTTCAGCGGCTGCTTTGGAAACCCTTCCAGGTATTGGGCCGGCATTAGCCAGGCGAATCATAGCCTACAGGCAGAAAACACCCTTTGTTCGTTTGGAAGATTTGCAAAAAGTATCCGGTATTGGTCCTGCCAAATTTTTAAAGCTGCGGGACTTTTTGGAGGTGTAGCGTGAATCCGGTGCTGCTCGCCGGATTGGCATTTGCCATTGGGTGTGCTATAGGGTTGGAGCGCATATTTCCCTGGTGGGGATGGGCTACTTTGCTGGTTGTAGCGGTAGCAAGCATGGCGTTTGCCTGGAAGAGAGAACCGACAAGAGAACTCTTGATAGGGCTGGTATGCAGTTTTTGTATTGTGCTCGGAGGATTTACTGCTGCTTTGCAAGAAAGTGCGGCAGAAAAAATGAAAAGCCTGCAGGGGCAGGAAGTAATTCTTACAGGGGAGATTGTCCCAGGCACCTTTCATCAGGGGACTTTTGGTGACGCCTCGTTTCTTTTGGCAGAAAAACGAGGGAATGTTCGTATCCAGGTGCAAAAATGGCAAGGAGCGGATCTGAAGACAGGAAGGGTACAGGCGCAGGGACGATTTTCGTCCCCAGACGGTTTCTATAATCCCTTTCAGGTTTCACCATTGCAAAAAGCTGCTGTACAAAATCTGGGAGGCAGCCTGAGGGTACAAAAGGGTGGAGTCCATATCCTGCCTGCAAAGCCTACTCTTTCCACACAACTCTTTATGCTGGGAGAAACGCTCCGAAAGCAAGTAAAACGGGCGATGAGTCCAAAAGATAGCGGATTACTTCTTGGTATGCTGCTGGGAGAGAGTACAGGAGTAGATGGAGAGACGCTGCGCTTATTTCAAAGATTGGGACTTAGCCATCTGCTTTCTGTTTCCGGCAGCCACGTATCCCTGTTAATGGGGCTTTGTGCAATTTTTTTCAGCTACCTTCCCCTATCTAGAAAAATAAGTGGCTGTGGAATATTGCTGGTACTTGTATGCTATGGGATTTTGTGCGGCGGCAAAGCATCTATTTGCCGGGCAGGAATTTTAGGCTGCGGAGTATTATGGGGAAATTTGCACCGAAAAAGGGCAGATAGCAGCGCTTTTTTAGGCGCAGCCTTACTCCTCCTGTTGGCTTGGCATCCTTTCTGGATCTGGGATATTGGTTTTCAACTTTCTTTTAGCGCTGCTTTGGGCCTTATCCTACTGCAAAAACCAGTACAAGAACGCCTTTATTTCCTTCCATCATTTTTTTCTATGGGTTTATCCATTCCGATCAGTGCTCAGCTATTGAGCCTACCTTTTTTGGTGCAGCATTTTCATTGCCTGTCCTTTGTTTCACTTCCAGCTAATTTATTGTTAGTCCCGCTGCTGAGTTTTATTTTATCCCTTACGGCGGTAGGCTCTGTATTGGGGGCTTTGGAAGCAGGAATTATTTCACGGCTTTTTCTCAGTCTTGCGGCACAAAGCACAGGATTTTGTTTATGGCTGGGAGAATTTCTCTCTAAATTGCCCGGATCTCACTGGGTTACAGGAGCGGTGTCCCCCTGGATTTGGCCTTTATATGGCTTACTGTTAGTAGCACTATTTAGCAAAGAACAGTTTGGACATTGGGGAAAATGGCTGCGAAGAGGAACGGTTCTTCTCTCCGGGATGGCGATTCTTTTTATCGTACTGTTACCACACTTCCAGAAAAAGAATTTTACAGTGTACTTTTTGGATGTGGGGCAAGGAGATTGCGCCTTAGTGTGTACTCCAGGTGGTGGACATATTTTGGTGGATACCGGCGGACTTTCTGGTGGGTATGACGTAGGGGAACGCATAATAGTACCAGTCCTCCGGGGCCTGGGCGTGGAAAAAGTAGATGCCGTCTTTTTAAGTCACGGGCACCATGACCATGCAGGTGGACTGGCCGGTCTGCTTCGCTGGATACCTGTGGAAGCGTTGTACCTGCCGTGTGAAATCCTCACACCAAATCTAGAATATATCATAAAGCAAGGAATAAATATGAAAAATGTAAAATTTGTATACAAAATACAAACAAACCAAAAAGTTTTTCTAAAGGGGAGTATAATAGATACCGTAGAAGCACCTGAAGAACCAGTGAAAGGAGGAAGTAACGAAACATCCGCTATCGTGCGTGTCACAGCGGACGGACGCAGCATTCTTTTTACAGGGGACGCTCCCGCAGAGATAGAGCGGTTGGCAGCGGCTAAACCAATACGCAGTGACGTATTGAAAGTTTCCCACCATGGTTCTAAAACATCCAGTGACTGGAAATTTTTGCAGGCTGTTGCTCCTCAGCTGGCAGTGATTTCAGTGGGACGGGAAAACCGATTTAGACACCCGCACCAGGAAACAATGCAAAAACTGTCGGCGCTTTCCATCCCTGTAGCCAGAACGGACCAGAGCGGGGCTATTCGAGTCCAGCTGGGTGCAGAGGGGATTTATTGGAGCGGCTTTCGGCAAGATGTCTTTTCAAAGGGGTAGCGGTATGAATAAAACACCTGACGTTTTATTAAGCACTTTGGAGAAAGACGCTTCGCCCTGTCCTCATGTGGTGATTGCCTGGGGAGACGAACCTTATTTCAAAACATCCATACGACGGGCAATGCGACAAAAGGCATTTCCAGAAGGGGAAGAGCCCAGTGAATGGGCTTTCCAGGATGTGTTTGCAATGGAAGCGCTACGGGAAGCCATCAACACAGCTCCTCTACTAGGGAGCGGAAACTGGGTGGTGGTGGAAAATCCTAAGGTACTGCAAGTAAAGAAAAAAGATAGTGGAAAATCGGACCTGAGAAGCAAAAAGAAGAAAGCTGTTTCACCCTTGCAGCAGTTTACGGAAATACTCAGTGATGTACCGGACTATGCGTATGTCCTGTGCCTATGTGAAAAACTGGATAAACGAACGGCTTTTTTTAAACAGATGAACAAAAGTGCCGTAGTGGTGGAATGCTCCCCTGTCAAATCCTATCAACTTCAACCTTGGCTACGGGAAATGGCTGAAAAATACCAATCTAGGTTTACATCGGATGCCATGAATCTGATCATGGAGTATGTTTCTGCGGCGGAATCGGCTCCTTTGTTATTTTTGGAGCAGGAAATTCGTAAAATTTCCCTTTATGCCGGCAAGCGAAAAAGCTGGGAAAAAGACGACGTAGAGCAGATGTTTTCTCAGTTGCCGGAGATATCCGGATTTGCCCTGAGTAACGCAGTAGAAGAACGAAAACTTGAACGCGTGCTCTATCTATTGGCGGAAGAACGGAAACAACCGGGCAGCGATGGAAAATTCCCTATGCTGTTAGGATCCTTGGTTGCCTCTATACGGCGACTCATTCAGGTTAAAGAATTAAAAGCAAAAGGTGCTCAACAAGACAAGATCGTGGAAAAGTTAAGACTGCACCCGTATGCCGTAAAACTGACCATGCAGCACAGCAATTATTTTTCTATGGAATCCTTACAAGACTGTATGATCGCTTTGGCAAAGCTTGCAGTACAGTCCCGTCAGTCGGGACGAACCTGGCCACGGCTTGAAGAAATTCTGGCTAAATTGTTAACTGAAAACTGAAGGAGGAAAAAGATATATGTTGGCTTTAAATTCCTACCAAACTATGGCTGTAGGTATTTTCCTGTACTATATCGGAAAGTTCTTAAAAAGCAGAATTCAATTTCTGCAAACTTACTGCATTCCTAATCCGGTTATCGGTGGTATTTTATTTGCCCTGCTGAACCTGGCTATTCATCAATCTGGAGCAACACCTATTAAATTAGACACTGTACAGCAGAGTTTCTTTATGAATATGTTCTTTACCAGCGTAGGGTTCACTGCTTCCATCGCCCTTTTGAAAAAAGGTGGCCGAGATGTATTGGTTCTGACTATTATTTGTGCCTCTCTGATTTGTCTACAGGATATTATCGGCGTAAGTTTGGCAAAGGTCTTTGGCCTGCATCCGCTATTGGGACTATGCGCAGGTTCCATTCCGCTGGTAGGCGGACACGGGACAAGCGGCGCGTTTGGTCCTTTCTTGGAGAGCTTGGGCGTGGGACGTGCCAATACAGTAGCGATTGCCATGGCAACCTTTGGGCTAATTTCGGGCTCTTTGATGGGTGGCCCTGTAGCCCATCGCCTGCTGGTAAAACATAACTTAAAAAGTACTGCGGAAGACCAGGAAGATCTGGCTGTGGAAAAAGCAATTTCCATGGAAGAGCAAGAAGAAGTGGGGATGAGCCCGGAACGGTTGATGTTAGCTACGGGTGAAATCTTGATTGCCATGGGTATCGGCACACTTTTGGACAAAGGCTTCCGCAGCATTGGTTTGATTTTCCCGGGGTATATTGCCTCCATGATGATTGCTGCTATTATGCGTAACCTGTCTGACAATGTGAAATCTATTAATGTACCTATTGCTGAAGTGCAAGCGGTAGGAGATGTGGGACTGAATATTTTCTTGTCCATGGCGCTGATGAGCCTGCGGATTTGGGAACTGTTTGATATTGCTGGTGCGCTGAGCGCCATTGCCCTTGCACAAGTTGTACTAATGGTTGTGTTCACTACCTTTGTGGTGTTCAATGCCATGGGGCGGACTTACGACGCGGCCGTGGAAGTTTCTGCCGTGTGCGGCTTTGGTATGGGTGCTACCCCGAATGCTATGGCTAACATGAGTGCTATTACTTCCGTTTACGGTCCGGCACCGCGGGCATTCTTCTGTGTACCGCTGGTAGGTGCTATGTTCATCGACTTTGTAAACTCCAGTATTATCATGGTGTTTGTCAACCTGTTTAAATAATCTGGGATAATAAGGAAGCCCGCTTCTATGGAAGCGGGCTTCTTTATACGTAAAAAAGGGTTCTATAATAAATGTTGGGGTCTTGTGGACGTTTACCTTCACAAAACCCCAT
>DXYB01000025.1 GCA_019416065.1 Acidaminococcus sp.
CTTTTATATATTAGCAAATCCAAAATATTTTGTCAATGCCTTTTGAAAATTTCTTATTCTTGCAGTTACCCATAAAACTGCTATTTTATCAAATAGCTGTAATACCCGCAACAAAACTATTGCAATTTTCCTGTTTTTCTATACAATTTTCTTTAAATATTACTGGAAAATGAGAAAATTTAAATTCCCCCCTAGATTTATTTTTGAAACCATGTTAACATAATTAAGCTTTTTTTGCATAAAAAGCCAATACTAGGAGGATCTATTATGCAACATATTGCTATCTACGAAACTGATTCTAACAGCATCCAAACAATCACCAACCTGATTTACAGTCTGCCTCACGCACAAGATCTGATCAAAATACATCCTTTTTCCAAAGTTGACGAACTATTGGAGCAATGCAAAAAAGGTACTCGATATAGTCTTGTGATTCTTGCTTCCCACAATTTGCCGCACCAAGGTCTGGAGTATGCCAGTACTATCCGGTTTCATGATCCAGAAGTTCCCATTTATTTAGTTTCTGCTTTTATCCGGGACGCATTGGATGGTTTTCATTTACTGGATCAGTTCTACCTTTTCCCTTATGCTCCCAAAAAATTACTACGGGATGTAAAAAAACAGCTGCGCACTACGCAATTCTCCCAAGACCGAATTATCCGTGTACGAAACATAGGTGGAATTCACAACATCCCGGCGAAAGAAATTCTCTATTTTGAATCCAATGACGGACAATTAACCATTACCCTGAAAGATCAGGTACTGGATTGTCGAGGCAGCATCCATCTTTTGGATAATGCCATTAATCGGTACGACTTTTTCAGAACTCATAAAAGTTATTTGGTTAACTTACACCAGGTACGTGACGTTATCGGCATGCAGATTTATATGATGAACGGAGATTTTATTCCGCTGGCAAAACAACGCTCGCCTCAATTTCGTGCAGCGCTCTGGAATTTGGAAGGAAAGGAACTAATTTTCAAGATATAACGTTTTCCCCTTCGTCGTGAAAACGCTTACCAGCTACGACTGCTACCGCCACCGCCACCGCTGCCGCCGCCATAATGAGAACCCCCGCCAAATCCACCACCGCCACGACCACTACGGAACAGCATTACATACAGTATAAATCGTAAAATGGCACCATGAAATAGCAGCTGGTCCAGCACAATGACAATCAACAAACCGCCAAACAAAATAAGCGCATCTAGCGGAGAAATAGAAGTGGCATAGGACACAGGACCAGCTTCTGGCTGGAGATTCTTTACCGTCATACCATACTCTCCAGCTACTTTTTGCAATAAGGCCGCATAGGTATTAAGAACACCTTTGCTGTAATCTCCTTGTTGCAAATAGGGGACCAGGTATTGATCCTGAATCCGACCTGTAAGACCATCGGGGAGAGCCCCTTCCAATCCATAGCCTACTTCAATCCGACTTTTTCTGTCATTAACAGCAAGAAGTAATAGTACACCATTATTCTTTCCTTTGCTGCCAATCCCCCATTCCCGGAGTACTGTCAGTGAATACGTTTCTAAAGCTGTATCTTTTACGGTAGGTACCGTCAGAACCACGATCTGAGCGCCTGTACGTTGATCCAGGGCTGTCCCGTACTCACGAATGGTGTTTTTAGTTGATTCATTTAGGACACCGGCCAGATCCTGTACATAAATATCCTGTACAGGCTTTGGCGGGATCGGCGTAGCTGCAAAAAGAAAGCTGGGAAAAAGGAAGAAGTGGCAAAGTGCCACTAGGGTCATTAACAGCTTTCGGATCATTCTTTTCCCTCCCAGCACGGCCCCTTAAAATTTAACCTGCGGCGCTTTTTGTGCTCCTTGGTCAGCCTGGAAATAGCTCCGGGCCGTAAAGCCTGTCATTCCTGCAATAATGGACGTTGGTACAGTTTTAATTTTTGCATTAAAAACCTGCACGGCATCATTATAATCTTTTCTGGCTACCGCCAAGCGATTTTCTGTTCCGGCCAGTTCATCTTGCAGCTGGATAAAATTGGTATTGGCCTTCAGGTTAGGGTAATTTTCCGAAAGTGCCAAAAGACGTGTCAGTGCTCCGGATAATTCTCCATTTGCCGCAGCCGCATCTTGAACTGACTGGGCTCCTGCTAACTTCGCTCGCGCGTTAGCTACGTCATCAAATACTTTTTCTTCATGGGTACTATACCCTTTTACTGTATTCACCAAATTGGGAATAAGATCACTGCGCCGCTGGAGCTGAGTTTCTACTTGGCTCCATTTTCCATTTACGTTTTCATTCATGCTGACAAGTCCATTATAGGAACTCAATACAGCACCCACTACGAGCACAAGCAATACCACAATGGTAAGAAGTACTTTCTTCATAACGTTTCCTCTTTCTTTTTCCTATGCAAATGCACAATAAGAATTTCTGTGCATTTATCTTATCGGATGGGTAAGGTACTGTCAAGTTTAAAGTCAAATTGTCAAATTTAAGTCAGTCTTTTCACAAAAAGTTTGATAAGAAGCAGGGTATGGGGTTGGTATACGAGATCCAAAAGACAGGATCCTACCACAGGAACGATCATAAACGCCTTTTGACTCATACCATATTTATGCTTGAGCACATTCATGTTCACTAGGGCTGATGGCATGGCCCCCAGTCCATGACCACAAAGCCCGGCACACATTACGGCAGCATCATAATTACTGCCCAAAATCCTAAATACCACAAAATAACTAATAAGCACCATAAAAGCAGCCTGGGAACAGACAATCAAGAATACGCTGCCTAAAATTCCTGTTAGGATCCACACCTGTAAGCTCATCAGGACAATGGCAAGATACAAGTTAAGCATGATATCTCCGGTATAGCTGATAATTTGACTACCATACCGATACCAACAAAACCGGTCATTCATTGTACGAGCTAGGACTCCTATCAGCATACCTCCCAGGTATGCCGGAAATCTCATATGCAAAAAAACGCCAACCCGTTCAGCAAGCAATGTTCCGAGGCCCATACAAAGCAGTAGCACCGTTATATTGAGAAAAATTTCGTTTTGCGTCAGCTCTTCCTTATGCGTATTTTTCTCTGCTCCATGGGTGATTCCCTGTGGCGATATAGTCTGCTGCAGAGGATCTGGTTCAAGATGGTAACGTTTTACCAGTGCGGTCCCTACCGGAGCCCCCACAATTACAGCAAACATTAATCCCAAAGTAGCCGCCGTTGTACCAACTTCCAGACCGGCAGGATACCCCATACTGACAAACGTACTGCCATAGGCTCCCGCCGCGCCATGCCCGCCCACCATAGAAATAGCACCGGCAAGCAGCGCATAGGCGGGAGCTAAATGCAGTAGAGCGCCTAATAGCAGACTCAAAATATTTTGGCAAAAAGAAATCGTGCCGCTGACAAGCCAATATTTCAGCAGTAGCGTCCCGCCTTTATTGACCCCACTTTGGAACGCATTTAAATTCACTGACATCCCTACTGCAGTGAAAAAACCCATCATAAAAAATTCCTGGAGAATCTTGTCAAAGGTAAACTCCATAAATCCAGTAAGGTGGCATACCGTCACCAGCAGCATAGCCACAAAGCCCCCCACCACCGGTACAGGCAGACAAAATTTTTGTAAAAGTGTCCACCGACTTTTCAAGAACTTCCCTACCAGTAGCATAGCAGCCGCCAATGCCACGGTACAAACTGCATTGACTTGGAGTGTGAGTACTCCATTTTGCAGTACAAGTTGCATAGTCTCCCCTTATCCTTTTTATACAGTAAAAAGAGGGGCCGCGACCCGTATCCCGTCATTAGGGAAGTGGTGTGTGCGGCCCTCCTTTTCTAGTCTCACTTATTTTTTTGATAGAAATCTTCCATAAAGTCAGCCAGCAGCGTAACGCCTTCTATTGGCATGGCATTGTAGATAGACGCCCGGATACCACCCACAGAACGGTGTCCCTTCAGGCTTACCAGTCCGTTCTGGGCTCCTTGTGCTACAAATTGGGCTTCCAGCTCTTTGGTAGGCAAATTAAACGTAACGTTCATCAGGCTGCGGCTATCTTTTTGGGCATGTCCTTTGTAAAAATCAGGATATTGATCCAGCTTAGCATACAACATTCCGGCCTTTTCCAGATTCCGCTTTTCCAGCGCTGCCAATCCGCCTTGGTCCACCAGCCACTGGGCAATACGTTCCACCAAATAAATGCCAAACACGGGTGGCGTATTATACACGCTGTCATGATCCTGATAGGTTTCGTAGTTCATCATAATCGGTAGGTTTTTATCCCGTCCCGCTATGAAGCTCTTTTTAGCCATAACAACAACCACGCCTGCTGGGCCAATATTTTTTTGTGCTCCATTGTAAATCAGTGAAAACTTATCCAAGTTCTCCACAGGACGGCTTAAAATGTCAGAGCTCATATCGACAATAAGAGGCACATCCCCTGTATCCGGATACGTAAAATATTCCGTGCCTTCAATTGTATTGTTCCCCGTAAGATGTAGATAGGCGCAGTTCTCAGGAACTGGGGCTAGTTCTTCCGGCTGGGGCACTCGGTCAAGACCGGTGTCTTTGCAACTATAGATCTCTACTGCATTTCCGACTTTTTTTGCTTCTTTAAACGCTTTCTCCGAAAAGCTGCTGGTAATGGCATACGCGGCTGTTTTTCCTGGCGTTAAAAAGTTCATAGGGACCATAGAAAATTGTAACGTAGCCCCTCCACCCATGAACATAACAGACCACTCATCCCCCATCCCCAGCAGATTTTTGATATTTTGTTCTGCACGATGCAAAACTTCTTCAAAAAGACTGCTACGATGGCTGATTTCCAGCATACTCATGCCGCTGCCTTTATAATCCAGCAGATCTCGTTGCGCTTCTTGCAAAACTTCCAAAGGCATCATGGAAGGCCCAGCGCCAAAATTATACACTCTTGCCATCTTGTCCATCTCCTATCATATGCACCGTCAACGCATCCCGCAGTTTAGGTTCAAACCAGGTAGATTTAGGCGGCATCACTAGCCCCGCATCTGCAGCATGCATCAATTGTTCCATACTGGTGGGATACATAGAAAAAGCAACGGTGTAATCACCACCATCCACCGCGTCTTCCAAAGAACCAAGGCCTCTCACCCCACCAATAAAATTAAGTCGTGGATCCATGCGAGGATCACGAATATTGAGCAAGGGCTCCAACAGATTATTCTGCAAGATGCTCACGTCCAAGCTTTGAATCGGATCATTTTCTGGGAAGGTAGCTGGCAGCGCCGTCAGCTTATACCACTGTCCTCCCAGATACATCCCAAACGTATGGGGCATGGAAGGTGACACTGGCCGTGCTGCCTTTTCCAATAGAAACCTTTCTTGTATTTGTTCTAGGAAGGTTTCCAGATTGAGCCCTCCCAAATCCCGTATCACACGATTATAAGGAAGAATGTGAAGCAGATGGGAAGGAAAAATTACGGACAGTACATAATTATATTCTTCCTTGCCCGTTTGGCCCGGACGGGCGGAAAGCTTTTCCGCCACCCGCAGCGCTGCAGCGCACCGGTGATGCCCGTCTGCAATATATAGTTCCGGGACTTGTTTGAATAATTTCGTAACTTCCTGCACTTTTAACGGCTCATTAATCACATACAGGGTATGGCGGATTGCATCATCCCCCGTAAAATCATAAACTGGTTTATGGTTGCCGATATACTCCATTAAAAATGCAGTGAGCAGGCCCTTGCTTCGGTAGGCCAAAAATACAGGTCCCGTCTGCGCTTTAGTAGCCAGGATATGATTGACACGGTCTGTTTCTTTATTTTGCCTGGTTAGTTCATGCCGCTTAATCAGCCCCGCTTTGTACTCTTTAAGGGAAGCCGTCGCTACCAACCCAATTTGGATATAGGCCCCCATCTGCTGCCGATAAATATAATAACAAGGACTCAGGTCCTGTTTCATCTGGCCGTTAGCAATATACGCCCTTAGATTTTCCGCAGCCTTGGCATACACTCTGGGATCATCATTCTGGATGTCTTCTGGAAGATCCGCTTCCGCACGCGTCACTCGAATAAAACTCAGAGGATTATTTTGTAAGATATCTCGCGCTTCCTTGGTACTCATAACGTCATAAGGCAATTCCGCGATTTGACTTGCCAATTCTGGCAGAGGGCGCAGCGCGGCAAAAGGTCTGATTTCGGCCATCTTTCATCACTCCGATTCTTAGTCTATGGTATCCAGCACCTTTTCACAGCAGGTGCAGAAAAAATTGGTTAGTTCGGCATAATTATATCATTTCATCAGAGAGGAAAAAAAGAGGATTTTACGCCTATTTCTTATTTTTTTGCAGCCTCTCTCCTATAATACGGGCTACATACACGCCGCTGGCACTGGCCTGGGACAAGCCTCTGGTAATGCCGGCCCCATCGCCAATGGCGAAAAAGTTGGACAAGGTAGTCTCCAGCTCATCATCCAGCTCCAAACGGGAGCTGTAGAACTTCACCTCTACCCCGTATAATAAGGTATCATCGTTAGCAGTCCCCGGTGCCACTTTATCCAGCGCATAAATCATTTCAATAATATTATCCAAATGCCGTTTTGGCAGTACAAGGCTTAAATCCCCTGGCACTGCATTCAGGGTGGGATGCATAAAGCTTTGGCTCAAACGGTGTGGATTGGTACGGCGTCCTTTAATCAAGTCACCAAAGCGCTGCACTAAAACGCCCCCTCCCAGCATATTAGAAAGAGAGGCAATATGTTTTCCATAGCGGTGGGGTTCTTTAAATGGTTCTGTAAACCGATTGCTCACCAAAAGGGCAAAATTGGTATTTCCACTATTTTTCGCCGGATCACTAAAGCTGTGCCCATTCACGGTCACAATTCCATCCGTATTTTCGGCCACCACATATCCATTAGGATTCATGCAGAAAGTCCGGACACGGTCTCCGTACTGTTTGGTCCGATACACCAGTTTCGCTTCATAGACTTCATCCGTGATGTCTTGAAACACCGCCGCCGGAACTTCCACCCTAACGCCCACATCCACCTGGTTATTGGTCAGCGTCAGACCCAAATTTTTGCACTGGTCAGAGAACCATTCCGCACCGGCCCTTCCAGGTGCTCCAATTAGATAGGTGCAGTGGACCAGTGTATCACTTCCTTTGATGGAAAGTTCGTACCCTGTGTCGATTTTTTTGATGTTTTCTACCTGTGTATCACAGTCAATCTGAATACCATGCTGCACCAGATAACAATAGATACTCCCCATCAGTTTCCGATTGTTGTCAGTCCCCAGGTGCCGCACCTTGGCATTTAAAAGATGCAAATCCACCCCCAGGGCTTTGCGGCCTATCTTACAATTTTTGGTAGAAAACACTTCTCCCGGCGCCCCATGCTTCAAATTCAAAGCATCTACATAATCAATGAGCTCCATAACCGTTTTTTTCGGGATATAGTCGCTGAGCCAACCCCCAAATTCCGTGGTAAAGTTATACTTGCCATCGGAAAAAGCGCCGGCACCGCCAAAGCCCCGCATGATGCTGCATGGTGTGCATCGTACACATTTTTCTACTTTCCCAGAGATAATTGGACATTGCCGTAACGTAATCGCATGTCCTTGCTCCAAAATCAAGACCTTGGTTTCCGGATACCGCAGCACAAATTCGTAAGCTGCATAAATGGCTGCCGGACCGCCGCCAATAATTGCTACGTCAGTTTGTTTGATCATGAGTTAAAACACCTCTTTGTCGCTAACCGTATTAAATATAATGGAAGAAATCTGATTGATGGTTTTCCGGGTTTCTGCTGGCCGGATGGCCTTATCCACCATCACAACCAAGATATATTTTTCTTTCCCCTCCACAATGCCGCCAGCTCCCAGGACAGCGCCCCGGGTACTTTCCTGTCCGGAAATTTTTACGTCTCGTGGCAAGAGGGCCCCCAACAAATTATGCCTGGGCTCTTTGGCCAGAAGCGTTAGGAGATACGCGTCTGCCTTGGGATTTACGCAAGTTCCTCCAGATAGAGCACTAAAGAGATTGACTGTATCATTGACGGAAGTATAGCTGAATTGTTTTTCCTTTTCTGGATCCCGCTCTTCCGTGTCGTCTTCTTTAGGCAAGTCATGGGTTCCCATAAAGGTATCCACAAACCCTTTCTCATGTAGCCAGCCATTAATGGTACCTTGTCCCGCAATATCGACCAGCTTGTACAGTGCTGTAGTATCATTTTCCAGCAGCATATCTTCTATCAAATTCTGCAACGTCAGTTCGCTGCCTTCCGGGATTTTTTCCAACACCGGGCTATCCGGTTTTCGGTCAGCAGCATCCAATACATATACCGTATTCATTGCTAATGTCCCTGCATCCACCTCATGCAGTACAGCAGCTGCCACATAGGGGCGGATTAAATCCCCCGCTGGCATTTTACCAGAAAAATTATAAAAGACCTCACCAGATTTTAGGGATTTATAATACACAGAGCAGGCCGCTCCCGATTGGGCAATCACATTGTTTAAATACGTATAAGGTAGCCGTGTATTTTTCTCATGCACGGTCTGTACGTGACGCATTTGTTCCTGTTCCTGGTACTTGGGGCTGTGATACACCATATAAAGGGACACGCTCCCTACCACCAGCAAGACAATAAAACAAAACAGGATTCTTTTATTGATGTTCATATTGTATCCATGACCTTTCTATGAACCTTAAGCCATTTTTCCCGTTCTTTATAATCCGGCAGCACTGCTGCTACGCTCTGCCAAAAAGCTTTATTATGGGACATATTGTGAATGTGGCACAACTCATGCACCACCACATATTCAATCACCGCTCTGGGACAGAACACAAGCGGCCAGGAAAAACCCAGTTCTCGTTTATAATTGCAATACCCCCAGCGGGAACGAGCCTTGCTTTGCTTGATCACAGGGCAAGGAATCCCCATACGGGTTGCATAAAAAGGAACTTCTTTTTGGAGTATCCGCCCTAAAAGCTTAGATAAATACACGATAAGGGTTTCTCTAGTTTCTCCATCCCCCATACATAAGGTGTCTTTTTCCAAAGCAAAGCCTCTGCCAGTCACAAGATGGAGTGTACAAGGTTTTCCAAACAGCAAGAACGCTGCCCCCTCCTTGATTGTTAATGGGCGATGCGTTTCCTGTTCTTTTTTTACCCGCTGCTGTGCTTTTCGGATCCAGTTTTCTTTGCGGACTACAACGCTTCCCAATTCTGCCCGGGAAATACCATAGGGGACCCGAAGCAGCAAGCGCCCTTCTTTAGTAATTTCCAGCCCGACACTGTGCCGTGCAGAGCGGATAATCGTTGCTTGTTCCAATAAATCGTCTTTACTCATAGCGTTTTTATTATAGCATACTCATTGACCCCTGTGTTAATTCCACCTATAATGTTCTTAGCATATTAAGGAAGTGTAAAATATGACGGATTTTCATATCCCTACCAGCGTGTTGACGCTGATTCTCGTTGTATTTATTTCATTGTCAGCTTTTTTTTCTGCGGCAGAAACGGCGCTGACAGGGTGCAACAGGCTAAAGCTGAAAAACATGGCCAAAAGCGGTAACCGGCGGGCAAAAACAGCGCTTTCGTTATTGGACAACTTTGACAGTGTCCTGTCCACGATATTAATTGGGAACAATGTGGTCAATATTGCCACAGCTTCCTTTGCTACGGCTGTATCCACCCAATACTTTGGTGCTTCCGGGCTGGCATTTTCTACAATTGTGACGACCATTGTGATTTTAATTTTCGGGGAGATTCTTCCCAAAAGTGCGGCCAATGATCTTCCGGAAGCTTTTTCTGTCCGTTGTGCTGCCCCTCTGCAGGTTTTAGTATTTTTATTTAAACCGCTTAATTATCTGTTCCGCTTATTAAAAACTGCTTTTAGCCGGTTCTTAACCCAGAAAGTCTCCAAGGGCGTCACGGAAGATGAACTGATAATGATGGTAGATGAAGTGGAAAATGGCGGCGCCATCAATAAACAGGACAGCAAACTCATTAAAAGCGCCATTGAGTTCAGTGATATCCGGGTCAAGGAAATTATGACGCCACGCGTTGATATGGTGGATATGGAATTTTCAGAAGGTCCGCAAAAAGCTATGGAGCTGTTCTCCAAGCACGGTTTTTCCCGCATCCCCATTTTTGAAAACGACTATGGGAAAGTGCTGGGGATCCTACACGCCAAAGATTTTTACGCTGCGTATTTAAAATCCTCCCATCTAGATCTTCGAAAATGTATTAAAAAAGCGGCCTTTGTCCACCAGTCCACAAAAATTTCCCGTGTCATGAAAACCCTCCAGGACGAAAAGATTGAAATGGCTATTGTCATGGACAGCTACGGAACCGTAAGCGGATTGGTCACTACGGAAGATATTGTAGAAGAATTGGTGGGCGAAATCTGGGATGAACACGATAAGGCATTGCCTGCGTTTCGCCGGGTGGGTAAAAACAAGGTTCTGGTATCCTGCTCGTCTAATTCCCAAAACGCCAATTTGTTTGACCTGTTTAAATTTCTGGACTTAGATATTGATGACTACGGGCTGGAAAATGATTCCATTAGTGGCTGGGTCATAGATTCCTTGGGTAACATCCCCCACAAAGGTGATACCTTTGACTGTAAAAACCTTCATGTCACTGTCACCAGCGCGGAACATCACCGTGCCAGGGAAATTATTGTGGAAGTAAGACCGATTCCCCCATCCTGATGCTTTGTTGAAAGATGCTCATTCATATTTTGGGAGGTGCGTTATGCATACATTTCGTTTAACCCTGTCTGCACTTCTAGTAGCAATTGGAACCCTGACTGCCAATTTATTCTACATCCCGGTGGGGATTTCCAAGTGTTTTCCTATCCAGCATTGTATCAATGTACTCTGCGCCGTTTTATTGGGGCCCAGTTATGGAACTGCCATCAGTTTTCTTATTGCACTGCTAAGGAACTTGTTCGGACTGGGGTCTTTAATGGCATTTCCTGGAAGCATGATCGGTGCGTTCTGCGCCGCACTGGCGTATAAGAAATTTCGTTCCCTGCCGGCAGCCATGCTGGGAGAAATTATCGGGACCGGTATTTTGGGCGGCTATGTGGCCTATCTCGTAGCTACATACGTCCTGGGAAAAAGTCTTTTAGCCTTTTTCTTTATCCCCCCCTTCTTACTTAGCACTACCGGAGGTAGCCTTCTGGCAGGAATTCTCTTAAAAAGCGGGCTTTTGAAAGGCATCCGCCGGAAACTGGAACCATAAAAAGGAGGAAAAATTCCTTGCGTTTTCTTCATACATCGGATTGGCATCTGGGGCGGATTTTCCATGGGCTTCGCTTATTGGACGATCAGGCAGCGGTGCTGCAACAAGTCCTGTCCATTGCCAAAGCATACAAAGTCAATGCGCTTATCATCGCTGGGGATATTTACGACAGAGCCGTTCCTCCCACAGAAGCCGTCTCTCTTTTAAATGAAACGCTGGGAGAATTGGTACTAAACTTAAAAATTCCTGTGATTCTCATCGCAGGCAATCACGATAATCCTGACCGACTTAATTTCGGTCAGGCTCTTTTTGCGTCCCGTCAATTATTCATTATGGGGCCTGTCCCAGCTCGTCCAAAGCCCATTGTGCTGGAAGACGCGGACGGCCCAGTATATTTTGCACCGCTTCCCTATTGCGAACCATTACAAGCCACAGAGCTATCCGGCAGCCGGAAAACTTCTCATGAAGCAGCCTTGCAGTGGCAAGTAGAAAGCATGTCTGCAGTCATCCCGCAAAATGCGCGCTGCGTGGCGCTAGCCCATGTATTTTTAACAGGCGCACAGCCCACACCGGACAGCGAACGACCGCTTTCTATAGGCGGAGCTTCTACTGTTTCTATCCGTTGCTTTGACGCCTTTCACTACACCGCTCTGGGGCATCTGCACGCTTGCCAGAACTGCAGCCAAAAAGTCCGGTACTCTGGTTCCTTGCTAAAATATTCCTTTGCCGAAGCCAGTCAAAAAAAGGCCGTTCATGTCGTAGATATGGACAGCACTGGGGGTATTTCTGTAGAAACCATTCCGCTAAAAGCCCCTCACGAGCTGGCCGTTTTAACCGGTACATTTAACGAATTACTTACTGCCCCCCATCTGGAACACAAAAATAATTATCTCAAGATCCAGTTGACAGATGAAACCCCTGTCCTAGATGCCAAGCACCGTCTGGAACAGGTGTACCCGCAAATTCTCCAACTAGGCTACACCCGGCTATTGCCATGCAAAAAAGAAGAGGTAACAAGTAAGCCCCAGCGCCAAGGAACATCCATCCTGGATCTTTTCGAAACCTTTTTCCAGAAAGTACAGGGGCGGACCCTGTCAGAAGAAGAACGAAAACTCTTTTTACGTGCAGCGGAAGAAGCCCGGCAAGAAGGGAGGGATGCCTGATGCAACCACGAAAACTTGTGATGACAGCCTTTGGCCCCTATGCCCAAAAAGAGGAGATTGATTTTTCTAAACTGGGCCCCCATCGTTTCTTTTTGATTACAGGCCCCACGGGCAGCGGCAAAACCACGATTTTAGACGCCATTACCTTTGCGCTTTACGGCACGCCCAGCGGTGACCTCCGGGACACCCGTTCCCTGCGCAGCGACTACGCTTCCCCGGAAGAGAAAACAGAAGTCCAATTTACCTTTACCCATTTGGCTAAAACCTATGAAGTCACCCGCACCCCGGAGCAAACACTGCGCAAACAGCGGGGAGAAGGTATGCGCAACGTACCCGTAGGCGCTAGCCTGGTAGAAATCCAGCCAGATGGGCAGCGCACTCTACTTGCCACTACCAGCAATACTACCACAAAAGCCGTGGAAGAATTACTGGGATTTCAAGCCGTACAATTCCGGCAACTCATGGTCCTACCCCAAGGAGAATTCCGCCGCTTTCTCGTGGCAGATTCTAAAGAACGCAAAGAAATTTTAGAGACCCTGTTTAAGACAGCGCAGTATCGGACATTGGAAGAACTCCTGGACAAAAAAGCAAAAGAGCTGAAAAAGCACTACGAACAACAAAAAAACCGTTATGCCCTATTGCTAGAAACCGCTGGAGTAGAAACCACAAATGCATTAACAGAAAAAATTACGTCACAGCAGCAGGAAAAAGATAAGTTGTCCCAAAAGATCCAAGTTGCCCGGACAAATTGGCAAAAAGCACAAGATGCACTGCACCGTGCCCAGGAACTAAGAACTGCTTGGCAGCAATTAGAAGAAAATAAAGAAGAAGAAAAAAAACTGCAACTGCAGGACCAGGAAATGAGAGCGCTGCAGCAGCGTCTCCGGCAATTGGACGAAGCGCAGAAGCTCCACACGCCTTATGAGCAGGCAAAAAAGTCCTATCAGCAGCTCAATACTGCTAAAGCGCGTCTTGTTGCCAGCCAAAAAGAACAGGAAGCGGCCGAAAAAGACCTGCAAGAAAAACTTACTTCAGCGACCCAGCAAAGTACACAAGCACTCCAGGAGCATATTACCCAGGTACGGGAAAAATTGGCCCAGGTCACAGCCGTCAGCGGGGAAACTGTCCGGTTGGCCCAAACGTTACAAGAAGGGAATCCCTGTCCGGTATGCGGTGCTTTGCACCATCCTCGTCCCGCAACCGAAACCCAGAAAGAACGGGAGCAACTGAAGGCCCAGACGGCCCTTTTGGAGCAGCAGGTCCAGCAGCTGCAGAAACAGCAACAAGCCCTAGAAGCCGCCCAAAAAGAGGCAGAACGAACCCGCATTGCCTGCCAAACCGTAGCGACTTCGCTTGCTACATTCCAGTCCGATTTTGAAAAGGACAAAGCCGTCTATCAGGCAGCATTAGCAAATTCTCTATTTCCGAATCAGGCCTCCTTTCTAGCGGCACACCAATGCCTTGCAAAGCGCTCTTTCTGGCAAGCGCAGTTAGAAGCTTACAATAAGAAAAGAGACAGCCTGCAGGGAAAAATTAATTTGCTCCTTACGCAAATTAAAGGACGTTCCTGCCCTGATATTCTCCCCCTTGCAAAAGAAGCAGACAAACAGCAAGAAGCTCTGGAAGCGTTAACGAGGCAGTGGGGCGCGTTACAAAAGACCCTGGAACAAAATGAAAAAGCTGCCCAAAAAGCGGGGCAGCTGGAAAAAGAGCTGGCAAAACTACAGGACCTCTACGGTCCGTTAGGACTTTTGGCAGATACCGCGAAAGGAACAAACACCCAAAAGCTGACCTTTTCCTCCTTTGTTCTCCAGGCGGTACTAGATGATGTACTCCAGGCAGCCAATCAACGGCTAAATAAAATCAGTGAAGGACGATATACCCTGCTGCGCAGCGAAAAAATTATGGATGCCCGCAAGGAACAAGGGCTGAATTTAGCCGTGCTAGACGCATTTACCGGACAGCAGCGGAGCGTTGCCACGTTAAGTGGGGGCGAGATTTTCTTTACCTCCTTATCCCTAGCGCTGGGCTTATCCGATGTGTTGGAAGCGTATGCTGGCGGTCTGCATCTGGACACGATCCTGGTAGATGAGGGATTTGGATCTCTGGATCCGGAAACGTTAGACGCTGCCATTACTACACTTTTAGCGTTGCAAGAAGGCGGCCGGCTGGTAGGCATCATCTCTCATGTAGCAGAATTAAAAGAGCGTATTCCTGCCCAGCTGGAAATTATTCCTACCCAGCAGGGTAGTCGTACGCACTTTAAAGTATAAGTCACCCAAAAGATCCTTATCCTAAGTTTTCCCGGAATAGCTTAGCCGCAATGGTCAAGGTCAATGTACTGATAACAACCATCGGAAGCAAATCATAGCCGATGGTAAAAAGTGTGGCGCCTTCAAAATATATACGCCGCATGGCATCTAAGGCAAACCGTAAAGGGTTGATATAGGTTAAGTACTGCAATGCCACAGGCATGTTCTGAATCGGGGTAGCCACCCCGGACAATAGCGCCATGGGGATCATATAAATGTACACATACACCTGTACCTGCTGCATAGTCTTACACAGGGAAGAAATACTCAGTCCTATGCCGGTAGAACTTAACAAATAAATAAAGAGCACTATATAAAAGCTCAGATACGATCCAGAAAACGGTACTTGAAACCACCATAAATCCAAGAGCAGCAATATAGTTCCCTGGAGCATCCCTACCACCACGGGAGGAAAAGCCTTGCCGATTAAGAGCACCAAAGGTGGCGCCGGCGTAACCAAAAGCTGTTCAAAGGTTCCTTCTTCCCGTTCTCTGGCCACACTCATGCCGGCTAGGAGCAGTACTTGAGAAAAACTGAGCAGTCCTAAAATACCTGGAGCAAAAAACCAACGGGTCAGCTGATTGGGATTAAACCAGGTACGGCTTTCCACCGTAAGGGGCGCATGTCGGCCGGTTCGTTTTTCCTGCCAATTTTGCACTACCCGAGCTGTGTACGCCGATGCCAGGCTGGCTGTCATGGTATTGCGCCCGTCGGTAATCACCTGGATAGGTGCCCGTTCCCCTCGGTTCAATCGCTCCGCAAAATCAGAGGGAATCACAAGCGCCATCATAATCTCTTCGTTATCAAGAGGCGTAGCAATTTGCCGCTCGTTTTGAAACGTAGCGACCCGATGATAAAAGCCCGTCCCATCCAACATGGATAAGAGCGAAACAGAGGCCTCCGAATGGCTTTGGTCCAAAACGCCGTAGGAAACAAATTCCACGTTAAAATTAGCTGCATAGCCGAAAAAAATCCCTAGCACCAAAATGGGAACCACCAGCACATTGCGAAACGCTTTGTCTTTTAAAATCGCCTGGATTTCTTTCCGGCACATACATTTAACTTGTTGACAAAATAGTGCCCATCCTTGCATTAGGCCACCTTCTTTCGGATGATGCGCAGCGCAATACTGGCACACAAAATAGCATATAGCAAGAGAATAGCGCTTTGCTGCGTAATCACGGGCCAGATATCCCCTGCCAGGGCCAGTGTTTTCAGTACCGTCAGATAATGCTTAAATGGCAGAATTTCCCCAATCCACTGAATCCAAAAGGGCGTGCTCCGCAGATCAAACAAAAATCCACTGAGCATAATGCTGGGCAAAAAGCTAAACAATAAGGCAATTTGATTGGCCATAAACTGTGCCTTGGTGGCCACGGAAATGATGAGGCCACAGGATAATGCCACAATAAGGTAAAGAATGGATACCAGTAAAATAAGGGACATAGACCCCACCAGGGGAACTTGGAATAAAAAACGGGATAGCACTAAGCAAATCAAAACACCCAGCATGGCAATGCAAAAATAAGGAATGAGTTTAGCAACAATGATTTCCCCTTTTTTTACCGGTGTCACAAACAAGGATTCAAAGGTCCCCCGTTCATATTCCCTTGCCATAACCCCCGCCGTAAGCAGCACCCCAATCAAGGTTACAATCATAAGAATAAGTCCTGGGATAAAGTACCAGGTGCTTTCATGGGCGTCGTTAAACCATAAGCGGGATTCCAGATCCACAACGCCCCTGCCGCTACGCGCTATCTGCTGGGCAGACCATTGTGCCACGGCGGTCTCCACATAGCTCTGTACGGTCATGGCAGTGGTTGTTTCTGTTCCGTATAAAAGCAATTGCAAACGGCCATCTCCCTGCTGCAACTTCCGAGAGAAATCCGGAGGCACGCGCAAGATGCCATCGATTTCCCGTTTCTCCATACGTTCTTCCGCTTGGTGCATATTGGTCATGTAAACAGGCCGGAAATATTCTGTCCCATCCACAAAACTCACCACCTGCTGGGCCTGCGGGGAAGGATCTTCCAGTACCACACCGAGAGCAACATTTTTTACGTCCAAGGAAATCCCATAGCCAATAATAAACAAGAGGGCAATGGGTAGCAAAATTCCCATAGCCAGGCTGGAATTATCCCGCAGCACTTCCCGGAATTCCTTGATCGTCAGTGCCTTAATCCGATGCCATCCTGCCTTCATAGGGCTTTTCCTCCCTTCTGCCGACCCCTATGCACAATATCAATAAAAAGTTCATCCATACCTGCACCTGGCCTCTGTAATTTTCCTCGGATTTCATCCGTAGAGCCCAGAATCAGCATTTTACCCTGATCCTGTATCATGATCCTGTCACAGTATTCCGCTTCTTCCATAAAATGGGTAGTGATAATAATAGTGGTCCCCTTTAGGGATAGATCCGTAATCTGCCGCCAAAATTGCCGCCTGGCCAACGGGTCAATTCCACTGGTCGGCTCATCCAAGAACAAGATTTCCGGTTCCTGCAGCAGGGCGCATGCCATGGAAAGACGCTGCTTGTAACCTCCCGGCAAATCCCCGGCATTTTGTTCCCTCACCTGTTCCAAATGAAATTCTTGCAGCACAGCTTGAATGCGCTGCTGTAATTTTTTTGGGGGGATCCCATAGATTCCCCCGTAAAATTCCAGATTGTCTATTACACTCAGTTTGCTGTATAAAGAAAATTTTTGCGCCACATACCCGATTTTAGCCCTGGCCTGGGTTCGGGCCGTGCGCAAATTTTCTCCTGCAACGCTTAGCGTTCCTCCCGTAGCGGGTAATAAGCCGCAGAGCATGCGAAACGTAGTGGTTTTCCCCGCCCCATTGGGCCCCAAAAGGCCAAATACTTCTCCTTTCCGCACTTGGAAAGAGGTATGGGATACGGCGGTAAAATCACCGAATTTTTTTAGTAAATCTTTGACGACGATACTCACTGGATTGTTTTGGGGAGAAGGAGGAATCTCCGTGATTTCCTGCAGTTCCACCTTTTCTTCGGCGTTTTCCGTCTTTTCTTTGGCCTGCCGCAATAGCAGCATAAACCCATCTTCCAGGCGTGGAGCCATCGGTTGTGGCACCAACGCCCAGCGTTCCAGTGCTTTTAGCGGATGCCCTGGATGCGCCGCAATAAACCGGACAGTTCCATTTTGCGGCACCGCATCAATCACTTCTTCGCTGTCATCCAGCAAGGCACCTTGTAACACCCGGTAAGGCAATTGGGGAAAGGGATCCACCGCATAGCATTTTCCCGCTGCCAACTGGCTGAGTTCATCCGGTGTGCCATGAAACAGCATAGTCCCGGTATTTAACACATAAACTTCATCACATAGAGCTGCTTCATTCATATAAGCCGTAGAAACCAAAACGCTTAGGTGTTCTTCTGCCACCATTTGTTTAATAATTTTCCATAATTCTTCCCGGGACAGGGGATCCACCCCTACCGTTGGCTCATCCAGCAGTAGCAGTTCCGGAGAACGTACCAGGGTGCAGGCAAGGCCCAGCTTTTGTTTCATGCCCCCGGACAATTTTCCTGCCAGGCGATCGGTAAAAGCGGCAAGACCCGTCATCTCCAGCAATTTGGCAAAACGGGTCTTTTGTATCTCTTCCGATACCCCATGCAGACTGGCATACAGTTCCAGATTTTCTTGTATCGTTAAATCTTCGTACAGACCAAACTTCTGGGGCATATAGCTGATCCGACACTGGATTTCAGAAGCATCTTTTACCGTATCTAGCCCCAGCACACGAAGCGTTCCTTTCGTAGGATCCGTTAACCCGCAAATAAGCCGCATCATGGTGGTTTTGCCAGCTCCGTCCGGTCCAATGAGTGCAGTCATTTTCCCTTTTTCTGCCTGAAAATCCACGTGCTGCAGCGCATGTGCTTTGCCTTTTTTATCATCAAACCATTTGTCCAGGGCTTTTGCCTGAACGATCCATTCAGTCATGGCTAGACTCCGTATCGATTTTTACCGTAGCCGGCATTCCCATTCGCAATACGTTGTCAGGATCATCCACATACACCCGTACTTCATACAAAAGCGAAGTGCGCAGATCCGTGGTCTGCACCGTCTTGGGCGTAAATTCTGCGGTGGAGGAAATATAACCAATCTGTCCTTGAATCGGACTGTTAGGCCGGCTGTCAATGGTTACTGCGGCTTTCATGCCCTCATGAATACGCCCTAAATCAGTTTCACTCACATACACCCGCACCCATTTCTTGTCATTGAGCGACAGTTGAAACACCGGTTTTTGCGGAGAAGCCATATCCCCCACTTCCAAAAGGCGAGAACGGATGACCCCATCAGAGGGAGCCTTAAGCTCCGCCTGGCTAAGTTGATAGTCAATATGTTTGGCATCTTCCTGCAACGCCTTCAACTGGTTTTCTGCCTGTATTACATCTTCCTGCCTAGGCCCTGCCTGGGCTTTCTCATATTCTTTCTGGGCAGCACGGGCCTGGGCTTCTGTTACAGCTACTTTGGTTTGCGCTGCATCCACGTCCTGTTTGCTTACACTGCGTCCATTAGAAGATTGGAAGGCCTCTTCCACTCTCTTTTGATCTTGCTGCGCTTGCTGTGCCTGGGCTGCCGCCTCTTCTGCTTTAGCGCGAGCCGCCTGCAAATCTTCTGCCCGGGTCCCATGATGGAGTTTATCAACCACACTTTGCTGGGCCGCAATTTGCGCAGCAATTTTTCCTTTCTGGATAGTCAGTTCCTCCGTATCCAACCGGGCCAGGACCTGGTCTTTTTTGACCGTATCCCCTTCTTGCACCAGTTCTTCCGCAATACGGTCGCTTTGGCGGAACGCTACCGCCACTTCCCGTACATCCACGTTGCCATACAAGGTCAGCTGCTTGGCTGCTTGTTTGGCTTCATAGTATCGATAGCCGTATCCAATTCCTGCCAGCAGTGCTACAACGACACAGGCAGCTATGCCGAGCTTTTTCTTATCTCCTTTGATCTGTTCCCATACTGTCCCCATAGTCATGCTTTCCCTTCTTTAGTTTGCATCTCAAACATCTGCCAGCCACCGCCCAGGGCTTTAAACAGATGAATCAAATCAGCCAGTTCCTGCCCCTGGCTCCGATTTTCCTGCCGTTTTACACTCAGTAGTGTGCGTTCGCTATCTAGCACTGGTAAATAGTCTGAAAGTCCTGCTTCATATCGATTTTTTGCCAGGGCATAGGCATTTTCCGCCGTTTTTGTTCCCTGAAACAGGCGATCCTTGCGTTCTTTTTCCTGCACAATGGATGTCATCGCATCTTGAACCTCTCCTGCCGCTTTAAGCACGGTATTTTCATATTGCGCCTGCAGTTCCCGCACCCGGGCATCCTGAAATTTCACATTCTGCCGGAGCTGCCCACCATGGAAGAGCGGTAAGGTCAGACTAGGACTAAAGCCAAATAATCTTGCTCCACTGCTAAAAGGATTGCCGCCTCCCAGCGTTAAAAGCCCTAGAAATCCGCTCAGCGTAAACCGAGGTTTTAGTTCTGCCCGTGCCTGTTTGCTGCGAGCCACCTGTCCCAACAGCTGTTCCTCCGCTGCCCGAATATCCGGACGCTGGCGCAAGGTTTCTGCTGGTACCGCATGGTATAATAAAGGATTAACAACTGGCAGCGGGGCTGGCTGCAAAGAATCCTGTAAAGCCCCCGGCTCTTTTCCCGTCAAAATTGAAAGACGGGTTAACGTTTCCTGGATGGATTGCTGCACTGCTGGGATTTCCGCCCGGGTATTCTGTTCCTGGGTACGGATGGATTCCAAAGGGACTGCACTGGAAAGTCCAGCGGCAAAACGGCTCTCCCAAAGCAAGGATTGCTCACCTTCCAGTGCCGCATGCCGCTGCAATAGCGCCAGATCCTGCTGCAAAACCCGCAACGAGATATAATTGAGCGCTACATCTCCTGACAGCGTCACCCAGGTGCTGCCCAAGGCTGCTTGCTGTGCCGCCAGATCATGGGCTGCCGCTTTTTTCCCTTCTTTGATCCGCCCAAAAAAATCCGGTTCCCAGGAAGCATCAATGCCCAGCCCCGTCATCTGTTCCACTCTCTTTGGTTCGCGCAACATTCCTGGTTGTGGCGCCATCTGCTGCAAAGGCCGCTGCATCACATTTTCTGGAATTTCTCCTCTAGCCCAGCCACCGCCGGCATTGAGCCAGGGTAGTTGCTCAGCTTGTTTCATGCCCAGTTGCGCCCGCGCCTCTTCCACTCTAGCTTGCGCCGCTTTCAGGTCGCGGTTATTTTGGAAGGCATCTGCCATCAAGCGATCCAGTGTTGTATCTCCAAAAAGCTGCCAGTAGGCCGACAGCTCTTTCTCCGTTACAATTGCCTCCGTTGTTTTTTTGTCATAGGTAGAAGGATATTTTTCTGCGATTTCCGTCCACCGCGGCATTTTTTTTGGAACCGGCATGGACGCTTGTGATGCTGCCCAGACAAAAGGTGTTGCACTATAGCAAGATAGCACCATCCCCAGGCAAAGCGTTTTTTTCCACCCCATGCAATTCACCCCTCTAATTTATTCGATTGATTAATTATGTTTTCATTATACGCCACTTTCTTTTGGTTTACAAGAAAAATTCCCTCTTGCGTATTTCCTTAGCATTTGCTATACTTCCTTTAGTTAGTTTTAACTAACATTATTTGCTGTGGATTTCTGTTTATCATGTATTTATGTTTTTTATTTTTAGGATTTACTAACTTTTGAGGTGTGCGGTGACAATTTCTTTGGAAACAGAATTAGTTCGGCAATGCGCCCCCACCCTGGCAGGTATTAAAGCGGCTAGTTTATTCCGGTTTGTATTTTCTACCTTGGAAGATCCAGTTACGCTACTGGCAGGAGTCAAAGAAACCTTGCAGGCAAAGCAGATCCGGATCCGGGTTTTACACGTGGACATGGTACGGCGAGCAGCCCTTCTCTATGTTTACCGGCCTAAACGTCTTGCTCCCCTGCTCAAGGATAAAGCAACGTATACCTTCTTACAAGAGCGTGGCTACCGGGGTCGCACCTACCAGGAAATTTTAGAAGAAGTCTCCCTGCAGCTTGCTTACCGAAGCCCATTTCCCCATGAAATCGGAGTCCTACTGGATTATCCCCTGGAGGATGTAAAAGCCTATATTGCCCGGCCCCGGGAAAAAGGCGTATGTTCTGGATGCTGGAAGGCTTATGGAAATGGAGAACAAGCCTCTTGTTATTTTGCCAAATGCCGAACTTGTACAAGGATATACTGGAACTGTTACTGTTCCGGAATGCCCTTAAGCAGACTGGCAGTGGCATAATATATAATTTTAAGTGTCGCCTAGCGGCAAGAAAGGATGAAAAAAATGAGCAAAGTCGCGGTTGTTTTTTGGAGTGGTACGGGCAATACGGAAGCTATGGCGAAAGCCGTAGAGGAAGGTGCCAAAGGTAAGGGTGCCGACGTTACGGAATTTGGTGCTTCTGATTTTGATGCCGCCAAAGTAGCGGACTATGATGCTATCGCTTTTGGCTGCCCTGCAATGGGTGCCGAAGTGCTGGAAGAAGGCGAATTTCAGCCTATGTGGGATGATGTGAAAGGCAGTTTGTCCGGCAAAAAAATTGCCCTGTTTGGCTCCTACGGCTGGGGTAGCGGCGAATGGATGGACAGCTGGAAGGAAGATGCAGAAGGCGCTGGTGCGCAGTTAGCCGTAGCTCCCGTGCTGGCAAACAATGAACCCGATGACGACGCCCTGGCCCAATGCAAAGCTTTGGGAGAAGCCCTGGCATAAAATGTCAAATGCAAAGCGGTTCCAACCATATAAAAAAGACGTGCCATAAAGCACGTCTTTTTGGTATGCACTTGCACGGTACGTTCAACTTACTCCAACTCTTTTTCCCACTCCAGCACATATTGGACAAAATACTGTACGCCCAATCCCAAGGCCCTCTCATCAATATCAAAGTAGGGGCTGTGCTGGGGATAGCGACGATCCTCTTCTGGAAGACCGCCTCCAAGGAGGAGCAAGCATTTGGGATTGTAATACTTGGCAAAATCTTCCCCGCCCATCTGCAGTTCCCAATCCAGCACTTTATCCTTTGCAAAAACGGCCGCACAGGCTTTGCGTCCAGTATCCACGCAGGCAGCGTCATTAATCATGGGCGGTGGCCCGTAGTGATAGACTGTTTCTAGTTCTGCCCGGGAAACCATACTAATGCCTTTGGCTACACGTTCTAGAATTTTAGGATAGGACTCCCGCAACGTAGGATTGAAGGTACGGGCCGTACCCTGTAAATGAGCTTCACCCGGAATAACATTGGAAGTTGTCCCTGCATTAAACGCTGTCACACTGATTACTGCGGGTTCTAACGGATTCACTTCCCGCGACACGACCGCCTGTAAATCGGTAACAAACTGGGACGCTGCTACGATCGGATCAATGGTTTCATGGGGCAATGCGCCATGTCCCCCTTTTCCTTTTACATACACATCAAAGGTATCGGCGGCACTCATCACGGGCCCATATCGCAAGGAAGCACAGCCGCAGGGGATCATGCCCCAGATATGGAGGGCAATCAGCCGATCGCATTCTTTGACTAACGGATCTTCCTTCATATAGGCGGCACCGCTATTGTCAATCTGTTCCTCCGCCGGTTGAAACAAAAAACGCACGGTAACCGTCAGTTCATCCTTCATACTGGCCAGCAGCTTGGCCGTTCCCAGTAAAATCGTGATGTGGGTATCGTGCCCACAGGCGTGCATCGTCCCCTCATTTTGGGATTTATAGGGAGGATTTGCCAGCTCCGTTACAGGCAGGGCATCAATATCGGCACGAATCCCAATAATATGGTCAGAGGACTTAGCTCCTTTCAGCGTCCCAATCACACCTGTTTCACAGGATTTGACAGTTGGAATTCCCAGCTTGTTCAAATAGTCCATGATATACTGCTGCGTTTCTTTTTCTTTCCAAGATTGTTCCGGATGCTGGTGGAAATGCCGCCGCAGGGCGATTAGTTCCTCCTGCAATTTCTCTACTTGTTCTTTACTATCCATAAAGCCCACACTTTCTTTTAAAATGGCCCGTAGTTAATTTTAGTGGCTACAATCAACGCTATAACGCAAACTACGGATAACAATAACAGTAATGGCGTCACAAACTTCCACCATTTTTTCAACGGGATTCCGGCAATGGTGAGGAAAATTAATAGCGTTCCACTGGTAAACCAGGCAGAGTTAGTCAGCCCATCCCCAAATTGGAAAGCCAAAATCATTGTTTGCCGCGTCATGCCAACCAGATCCGCCAGGGGAATCAAAATCGGCATCAGGGCCATCGCCTTGGCAGACCCGGAAGTAATGAGGCCATTAAAGAGGGCGATAACAATCATCACCGCAATAGGCGTTAAATATTTGGGCATGGTCATCAGCGGCTGGGAAATGCTGTTGATAATCGGATCAATAATCGCCGATTTCGTTAAGATCCACTGAATCCCCCGGGCTAAGCCGATAACCAGTGCTGGTGCCAGGCCGTCTTTGGCCCCCGCAATAATGGTATTCACTAGGTCATTGGGGGCTACCCGATTGATCAGCCCTGCGGCTACAGAGGTAAACAAGAAGCAGGCAGAAAGATCATTCATGGACCATCCCAAGGTGGATACGCCCACAATGGAAGCAACAAACGTCACTAAGAATACCACCAGGGATAATTTTTGACGTGCGTTCATCGGATCAGCTGTCGCTTTACTATAATCAATGCGAAAATGGCTATCGTCCAGATCGGCTGTCAAAGACTCTCTCCGCCCCGTTTTTACGGCACGGGCATAGCGCAGTACATACCAGTACATAATTACATTGGAGATGATGAGTAGAATTAACCGGAACGTAAATCCGGAAAACATGGGTAACTCTGCAATTTCATCCGAAATTCCTACGGTATACACGCTGGTAGGCGAGAAGGAAAAACTAATCATATCAACCATGGCCGAGCAGGCAATCCCGGTCATTAGGTCGTAACCCAAGGCCAGGCACAACGACATGATGATAGGAATAAAAGGTACGATTTGCTCGTTCCATCCCAAAAAGCCGCCCAAACAGCCAAAAACGATCATAATGGCTACCAGAATTTTTTCAGAACCCAGCGTATCGGATTTGGTGAGAACGCTGGCCACGGCTTTATCCAGTGTTCCGGTCCGTTTATAGACCTCGATACAACCAGCCACCAGCATGACCAGAAACATCATACTGCCGCTGGATACCAGGCCATTGGGAATGGCTTGGAAAATTGCTTCCGGCCCCAAATAAACCTTTGCTACGCTGTGGAAGGAATTGGCCACAACTACGGTACGGCCGTTCAGGACCTGTCTGTCAAAGGCGCCTGGAGAGATAAAGAAAGATAATACCCAGCAAAAAATAATGACGCCGAAAACAATGACAAACGCATTAATTGAACCTGCTTTTTTCTTCCCCATACGATCGTCCTCCTTACAATGCTAGTGTATGTGTACTTCTTTTCCTAGGGAATTTTCTCTACCACCACGTTCTTCAAGGAATAAATAGGTGCAACAGTTTCATACAAGCGTATAACATGCCGCTGGCAATCATGGGGCCCACCGGAACGCCCCGGAAAAACACAACGCCAATAATAGTCCCTATAATCAAAGATGCCACAATTTCTGGATCACGGGTCATATATTCCACACCCCAGCGGCCAAAAAGGGCTACCAATATGCCAATCAGCAGGGAAGCAATTCCCACCGGAGAGCGGAACACCGCAAGGATTTCTTTGAATCCGATCGTTCCCGTTGCCATAGGGGTAAACATAGCCGCCATAAGGAGAATAATGCCCCACTCCATCCCATGACCGCCAAAAAATAGTAACTTATCCTCCGGCAAGATAAGCTTCAGCATCATAATAAGCAATGAAGAATACGTCACTGTCAGGTTGTGGGCCAAAACGCCCACCAGCGCCAGCGCCCCTAATACTAAATAAGGTTGCATAGTAGAATCTCCTTCATCCAATAAAATAAGGGATCTATCTCTGATCCTTTATTTTATCGTATTTTCTTATGGATTACAAATACAGCAACGGTTAACGGGTTTTAGCAGCCTATTGTGTAATGGCCTTATCTACATTCACTTGTCCGATCATTACTTTCAAAATATCAATATCAGTCTGTTTCATGCCTTCTTTACCCAAGTATCCGATATTTTTAATGGTGGTTTCAATATCGTCCCCTACCAGACCTTCGCCCGGCTTAAACACCTGCATCCGCATGCTCATAGCATGGGCCATGAGAGCCGCATGCACAGAGGCCGCAATTTTAGCCGCGCAGCTGGGTTTTGCCCCATCGCAGACGATGCCTCCCACATTGCACAGGGTATTGGTGATGGTCATGGCGACACGCTGATAATCACCATCGGAGGCCATCCAGGTCACGGCAGCACCAGCTCCGCAAGCGGCGCTTACCGCCCCGCAGAAGGCGGACAAGGGTCCAATATAATGCTTGATATAAATAGAAATCAAATTGCTGACCAAAAGGGCGCGCAACGTTTCTTCTTTGGTTTTCTTCCAGGCTTTGGCATAAACCAATACCGGCATGGTAACGGTGATACCCTGATTACCAGAACCAGAATTAATCACTACTGGTTTGGGACAACCGCTCATCCGGGCATCACTGCCAGCTGCAGCAGCAGCTTCTGCCCGTTCCATGACGCTGCCCGCCCCGGTTTCCTGTATGGTGCGCCCGACTTGCGCTCCCCAGGAGTGCTCCAGGCCTTCGGTAGAAATAGCCGAATTGTATTGCCACTGCTGCTCCAGCACATCTCGTACGGTATCCAATTCCACCTGTTTAGCATAGCCCAGAATACCCGCCAGATTCATGGCATCCCGGTTACCTTTTTGCTCAGCACTGCCGCTTGATGCTTTCTGCTCTACCAGTATCTTTCCGTCCTGCACCATTTTGGCGATATGAGTATGGGTCTGGGATAAGATTACTTGTGCGGAATGTTGTTTACCTTTTACTGTTACATCAATGTAAAGCCCCGGTACGCCTTCTGCCAGATCCACGGTGCAAATATTTCTTTCCAGCAATTCTCGCGCAGCAACCCGATCCGCATCCGTCACAGTAGCAATGACTTCCAATACCTTATCGGCATCACCACCACAAATCCCAAGGACTGCGGCTGCTGGAATCCCTTTCAAGCCGCCGGATTGGGGCACAGTGACACCCTTCACATTTTTGATAATATTCCCCGAACACCGGATTTGAACCGCTTCCACGGCTTCTGGCAGTAAACTTTTGGCTTTAGCTGCCGCATACGCAATGGCAATAGGTTCCGTGCATCCCATGGCTGGGATTAATTCTTCATGCAAAATCGTAGTGTAATTTTGCATTTGTTCTTGTGTTAGTTCCATAACTCCATCACCCACATTCCTATCTGATAGTCTAATCATATCACTGGTACGCTTAGCTGTAAAGAATTATCTGCTTTTTCTAGACAAAAAACACCCCTGCGAAAAAAACTTCGTATTCCGCAGGGGATATTTTTAATTAGACGATACTGTTGATATGTTCTTCCTTAATGTGATGTTTCTCTGCGAATCCTGTAAGTATCATGGTGAGTGCCCCATCTCCGGTTACGTTGCAGGCAGTACCAAAGGAATCCTGCAGGGCGAAAATCGTCAGCATAAGCGCCGTTCCGGTTTCATCAAAGCCCAGCACTCCAGTAATGAGTCCCAAAGAAGCCATTACGGTTCCCCCCGGTACGCCGGGAGCCCCCAGTGCAAAGACACCTAGCAAGAGCGCAAAGATAATCATGTTAGAAAGCGTAGGGAAGGTCCCATATAACATTTTGGATACGGCCATGACAAAGAAAGTTTCCGTCATAACGGATCCGCACAGATGAATATTGGCAAACAGAGGAATCCCAAAGTCCACCATATCATCCCGCAGGGGAGGTTCTGCTTTTCTTGCACATTGCAGGGCCACCGCCAGAGTAGCAGCAGAAGACATAGTGCCTACCGCTGTCAAATACGCAGGGCCATATTTTTTCAGAATGGAGAACGCATTTTTTCCAGAATACACGCTGGCAATCCCATAGAGCAAGCCCAGCCAAATATAGTGCCCAATCATAACAACGACAATAATAATCAAGAAAATAGGCAGTTGTTTGGTAATAGTGCCTTCGTAAGCCAATCCGCAAAACGTGGTGGCAATCAAAACGGGTAGAACAGGGATCACTACTTTTTTCACGATACTAAGCACAATGTTTTGGAATTCTTCCAGCACAGTGGTGATGGTATTGGCCCTATTCCAGGCAGCCGCCAACCCCACCAAAATAGAGAAGGTCAGTGCGGACATCACAGACATAATCTGTGGGATGGCCAGCTGGAACACCACGTCCGGCAGTTTCCGCAGTCCGTCCACCTGGGGATTGATATCCAGATGAGGAAGAATCGTAAAACCAGCAGCCGTAGAGAAGAAGGCGGCGCCGATGGAAGAAATATAGGCAATCCCAATAGCAACTAATAACATGGTGGATGCATTACTGCCCATTCTGGTAATAGACGGTGCAATAAAGCCTATAATAATCAGTGGCACACAGAAATTGATCAGCTGCGCAGCAATGTACTTAACCGTTACAACCACATTTAAAAGCCCCTGGGTAAGCCCATTGTCCGTGGCTGCCATACCCAGACCAAGGAGTACCCCTAAGATGACTGCAACCAATAGTCTGAACGGCAAACTGTGAAAAAACCCTTTTCCTTCCATAAAACAAAAACCCCCTAGAATAAAATTAAGAATGCTATTTAAGCATACCACTGATATGACCAGCTGTAAAGAATTATCTGGTATTTCAGATAAGGAATCTCCCTTATTTCTCAAATAAAGACCATATCTTTTTAAATTGTTTCAATTCCAGCAATAGCTGTTTCATATCATGGTTTCGTAATGCAGCTAGAATCCGTAAATGATCAGAGCAGTCATTTTGGAAAGAAAGGGCTTCCAGTTTAGTTCCCTGCCCCCAATGGAACTGGGCATAAGCTCTGGTGAGACGTTTGTAACAAGCATCCAGCTGCGCTTCGGCATACCGGTTCCCGCAAAAATGAATCATGCGTTTATGAAAGGCAATATTGGTTTCCCAGTGTTGCCGTGGAGGCAAATCATCACGCATACAGTCTTCGTTCAAAATCTCCAGTTCCTTAATCTGCTCCGTCGTAAAATTCCCTGCCTGCTCTTTTAAGATACCAGATTCCACGTAGTACCGATAAGACAACATTTCAGAAATATCGTCCAAAGTCAGGCGTGTTACTTCATACCCATAGCGGGGAATATTTCTCAAGACCGTATCCGTGCAGAGGGAAACCAAAGCTTCCCGTACAGGGGATTTGCTGCATCCATATTTTTCCATTAGGGATTTCTCATTCAAAATACTCCCAGGCGGCAAGATCCCATCATAAATATCTTCCAATATTTGCTGATACACGTGATGTTTTAAGTTTTCTGTTGCCATACCATTCCCCGCGCCCCTTTCTGTCTGTTTATTTTTTATTGTAACATATCTGCCCGCTGCTGCGGTTATTTTTTCTTTGCTGGCGATGGGCAAAAACCGGGTGCACACTGGCACCCGGTCTCTTTCTCACTTATTTCTGCTGGCTATTAGAATCAAACCACAACCCTTTGTTATTTTCTTTCATGTACTGGGCAAATTCCGGGGATTTGTAGGCAGCAGCAATATCTTTGGCCCACTGAGAATCCTTATCCTTATCCTGGACGACCAGTTGCAGCAGCAGATGGGGCAAAATATCTTCTTTCATGAGCGCCGTAGCTGGGTCAATTTTTGCGTTATACACGATAGCGCCAGTAATCACAATATAAGCAAAGTCTCCCCGCACTGCCGGGATATTCAGGGATTTCATTTCAGTAAATTTCAAGTGGTGGGGATTTTCCACAATATCTTGTTGGGTAACCGTTGTTAACTCTTTCTTAGGATCTAGTTTGATAAAACCAGCTTTTTGCAAAAGAGCATAGGCACGGGCCGTGTTAGAAGCATCATTAGGAACAGCAATGGTATCTCCGTCAGACACTTGTTTTAAATCGTTCTTACTACCGGCATAAATGCCTGCAGGGACGGTAGGAATCGGGGTTACGGCTGCCAGGTGCCCGTTTTGCTTTTTGTTAAAGTTTTCCATATATGCCGTATGCTGCTCTACGTTAAAGTCTACTTCCCCTTCATTCAGGGCGATATCTGCCTGGAGCAGGTCGCTCATATCCTTCCCCGTAAACTTGTATCCTTTCTTCTCCAAAATAGGTTTGACGCCCTTTTCAAAGAGATCGGAATAAGGTCCCTGGCTTTTGCTGTACTTTAGCTCTTTTTTGCTGGATACACCGGAATCTACACTCTTATTCTCACTACCACCGCAACCAGCAAAAAGACCCATTGTCATCACCGTTGCCAGTCCTACGACCGCCCATTTTTTCCAATTATTTTGCATGCTAAAAACCTCTCTTTCTTTTTTCAGCGTATTTTCCCCGAAAGTAAATTAATGGTTCCGGGTTTTAAAGGCGAAATGGTTCCCGATTGTCTGGAGTATTTGAACAAAGAGAACCAAGATCACCACGGTAAACACCATCAAGGGGGTATTCATTCGTTCATATCCATACGTCAGTGCTAAATTTCCCACGCCCCCGGCTCCAATGGCTCCGGCCATGGCTGTCGCCCCTAAAAGGCTGATGGAACCCGTGGTCACTGACAGGATCAACGACCCTCTGGCTTCCGGCAGAAGAAAATAACGAACAATTTCAAAATAGGACGCTCCCATGGATTGAGCCGCCTCAATGATTCCCCGGTCCACATCCAGAAAAGAATTTTCAAACAGCCTTGTCAAATAGGGTGTCACATTCATCACCAGCGGTATCAGCGCCGCGGTTGTACCAATCCTCGTCCCCACAATGGCTTTGGTAAGTGGCATCACAAGTACCATAAGAATGATAAAAGGAATACTCCGGATGACGTTAATGACCGTGTTCAAGACTGTATAGACCGCCTTATTCCGCAAAATGCCGTTACCACTGGTAAGCACCAAGATCACTGCCAAAATGATGGCCAGTACGGTCCCAATCGCTAGGGAAACAAAGAGCATATACAGTGTTTGTTCTGCGCATAAGAGTAGTTGTTGACTGGGAACTTCTAACGCTTTTTCAAGCATCTAGCTGCACCTCCTTCCACAAAATTCCATGTTCGGATAAATAGGCTTCTGATTGCGTAACTTTATTTCCCTCATCCATACACTGCAGGATGAAGAGCCCCAGGGCCGTCCCCTGCAATTCTGTCACGGTGGCAAAAACTACATTGGTTTTGAGTCCAAATTTTGCGGTAAGTTGGGATATGGAACCTGTGGAAGCCTGCTTTCCAAGGAAGCGCAGCTTCAGCAACTTGAAAGGTCTGGTTTCTTGCCGCAGATCCTTTTTTACGCTCTCTGGCATATCTTCTGGAATCACCGTCCTCACGAATTTCTTTGTAATCGGCTTTTGGGGATCGCTGAATACATCTAGTATACTCCCTTGTTCTACTACCTTTCCATGCTCCATCACAGCGACTTTGTTGCACAGCTGCTGGATAACCTGGATTTGGTGGGTCACAAATAAAATTGTAATTTTTAATTCCCGATTAATTTTTCGCAAAAGATCCAATATCTGCTCCGTAGTTTCCGGGTCCAAAGCACTGGTTGCTTCGTCACACAAGAGTATACTGGGATTGGTAGCAAGAGCTCGGGCAATCCCCACCCTCTGTTTTTGTCCACCGGAAAGTTGATCCGGGTAGGAACCAGCCCTATCTTCCAAATTCACAAAGCGGAGCAGTGTCCGTACCCGTTCTTCCAGCTCCTTTTTTGGTGTCTTGTTCAGTACCAGGGGAATTGCAATATTTTCGTAAACGGTTTTGGACGCAAGCAGATTGAACTGCTGAAAGATCATACCGATATTTTTCCGCACGTCTCGTAGCTCGTTATGCGACAGTGTATCAATACACTTATCTTCAATCTTGACATGCCCATTTGTCGGAGTCTCTAAGGCATTGACCATACGCAACAGGGTGGATTTGCCGGCGCCGGAAAATCCAATCACGCCGAAAATGTCCCCTTTTTCTACCTCCAAATTGACATGCTGCAGTGCATGGACTTGTTGGCCTCCTACAAAATACGTTTTACTAATATCCACAAATTGAATCAACCTCAACACCTCTTTTTGGGTACAAAAAAAAGGGTTCTTTGTCAAATGTTGGGGAGGACCCCAAATTCATCCTTTTCTGGTGGACA